>JAMONG010000209.1 GCA_027066595.1 Sulfurovum sp. | reverse complement strand
GCAGACTGTACAATGCAAAGCTTAGAAGAGTCACGGTAAGGGTCAGAGCATATAGTACAAAGCTCATCTTCACTCATGTTATGACATTTAGAACACTTCTGAATGCTATTGATGCCCGTCTCTAAAGCATGGGCTAGTTTCATTGCTGCAAAGCCATCTACCATTACGGCGTGGTATGCCATGCGAATAGCTGATTTTTTACCTACCGAAGGTAAAGACGCAAAAGCTTCGACTAAATTTTCAAAAGCTTCTATTTTGTAATGTTTAGGCATTATGCTCTTTCATAATCCACCACTTTAGAATACTCCACCACTGTTTTTATAAAATCAACCACTTTGATATGCTCAGGGTGAACCGCATAAGCATCTAAACCTTCTTTACTTTCAAACACCGTGATAATACTCAAATCCATAGCACGTTCTTCTTTTGAAAAGTTTACACCCACATCTATACTTCTTAAACTAGGCACTGCACCCATAAGGTTTTCAAGCATCTGTTTAGCTTGAATAATATTTGCTTTTTTATTTTCTTCTTTGAACTGAAACATCACGATGTGTACTAACATATGGACTACCTATTTATTGTTTTTGAAAGTATAACTAAATTATGGTAGAATTCGCAAAAATTATAGCCCTTTTTCAAGGAGAAAACCAAATGACAGAAATGTGTTATTATGAAGTATTAGAAGTAAGTAAAGATTGTTCTGGAGCAGAACTAAAAAAAGCTTACCGTAAGCTAGCGATGAAGTTTCATCCAGACAGAAACCCTGATGACAAAGAAGCAGAAGATAACTTTAAAGTGGTTAATGAAGCATACCAAGTACTCTCAGATGAAGAGAAACGTTCTATCTATGACCGTTATGGTAAAGAAGGACTTGAAGGTCAAGGCATGGGTGGTCGTGGTGGCTTTGGTGGTTCAAACATGGATGACATTATGGATATGTTTAACTCTATGTTTAATGGTGGAGGTGGTTTTGGTCAATCTCGAAGAGACCCAAACCAAAAGTATGCACTAGACTTCGAGATAGAGATACCACTAGAGTTCCATGAAGCTGTCTTTGGATGTAAAAAAGAGGTCGATATGACCTATAAAACATCTTGTGAACCTTGTGATGGCACAGGAGCTAAAGATGCTAAAGTAGAGAACTGTGAGTATTGTGGGGGTCAAGGACAAGTACTTATGCGTCAAGGACCAATGCAATTTGCACAAACCTGTCCTAAATGTCAAGGACAAGGTAAAACTATCAAAGAAGCTTGTGGAAGCTGTTCTGGTAAAGGATTCAATGTTGAAGAAGACACCGTAACCATTACAGTACCCGCTGGTGTAGACTCAGGTAACCGTCTTAGAGCCCAAGGGTATGGAAATGAGGGGCGAAACAACCAACGTGGTGACCTCATCATTACTTTTGCAGTGAAAGAAGATGAGAACTTTGTACGTAATGGACCAGACATTTACATAGAAGTACCTGTTTTCTTCACCCAGTCTATATTGGGTGAGACTATTACCATACCTACACTCGATGGTGAGATTGACCTTGAACTCAAAGTGGGCACAATAGATAAAGAACAATATGTCTTCCCTGGTGAAGGTGTGGTAGATGTACACTCTGGACGTAAAGGTCGCCTCATCGCACAGATACAGCTTATACTTCCTAAAAAAATAAATGATGAACAAAAAGAACTTCTCGAAAAACTCCAAGAGAGCTATGGAGTAGAGAGCCGTCCACATAAATCGACGTTAGATTCTGCTTTCGATAGAGTAAAGTCTTGGTTTAAAAGCTAAACTCTCCCTCTTACCCCCTTTTTTTTCTTAACTCATATATGGGCAGCTGCCCATATACTCTTTTCATTAACCATTCTGTTCTATACTAAATTAGAAATCTTTTCTAAAACTAAACGATAATAATTTTCCTTTAAGCTTTAAAGAGCTATAATTCTCAAAGGATAATTATTATCCTTAATAAATACAAGGAGACATCATGGCACGCAGAGGAAATTCGATTATTAAAGGGCTAAATATTAATACTATCATCACTGGACTTAACAAAGCCTATGCAGATGAGTGGTTGGCATACTACCAGTACTTTATAGAAGCAAAAGTCGTTAAAGGCATTATGAAAGATGCTGCCATTGCAGAACTAGAACAACATGCAGCAGATGAACTAAGACATGCTAATATGGTAGCTGACCGTATCTTACAACTAGGTGGAACACCCCTTCTTAACCCTCAAGATTGGTTTACTCATACGAACTGTGGCTATGAAGAACCTAAAAACTTTGATGTTGTGAGCATACTTGAAGACTCTATAAAAGGTGAACAGTGTGCCATTTCTGTCTACTCAGAACTAGCTGATTTAACAAGAGATAAAGACATCGTCACCTATGACATCGTCAGCCAGATACTTGCAGATGAAGTAGAACACGAAGAAGATTTACAAGCACTATTTGATGACATCACAGAGTTCATCACAGATATTAAGAAAAACATAAACTAAGGAAAATTAAATGAGACAGTACGAAACATACAAATGTGACAAATGTGGTAACGAGATAGAAGTTCAAGCCGTAGGTGGAGGACAACTTAGTTGTTGTGGTGAAGAGATGAAGTGTATTACTCAAAATCTTACAGCTGTAAACCTCATGAAAGCATTTGCAGGAGAAAGCCAAGCGAGAAATAAATATGAATTTTTTGCAGATATGGCTATGGAAGAAGGTTTACATCGTATTGCAAGACACTTTCAAGAAGCTGCAAATAATGAGAAATACCATGCCATGGCTGAGTTCAAAGCCTATAATAAATTGGTCAATGACATAGAACTAGACACCACAGTAAAAAACCTTACTTACGCAGCAGATGGTGAACGTTATGAGCATGAAGAAATGTACCCTAACTTTGAAGCCATCGCTAAAGAAGAAGGACTTAAAGACATCGCTAGACTCTTCCGTGCCATTGGTAAAGTGGAAGTGGAACATGAAGCTGAATACTTAGAACTTAAACGTGTACTTGAAGCAGAAGGTTTCTTTGATTCTGAAAATAATGAAGAGTATATCTGTGAAGTATGTGGACATGTACACAGAGGTAAAAAAGCTCCTAAACAGTGTCCACTTTGTAAGGCTGACCAAGAGTACTTCAAAAAGAAGTGCCAAGACTCAAGCAGAGGCTAATCTACTGCACCTTTTGGTGTAAAATAACTTTAGTGGGTGATGCAGTAAATCCTGCATCATCACTTCGTTTGTCATAGGCTATGACATAGACTTCGTCCCCGCTCTCCAAGTAGTTATGTTCCCCAAATTCAGCATAAGCAGTAGCCCCAATGGAGATAAGTGCTTGCTTCGGATATTTACAGGTTTTAAGATGTGTAGCTATATTTTCTAAAGGACCAAAGTCTTCTTGGGTATTCATCTTATCTATCAGCCAATCTTTTAACCTTGTGTAAAAGTATGAATACCCAAGCAGTGGTGCATCCACACCATATGGATGCACCACCCCATCACGCTTCACAAAAGAACAAAGATGATAGTTATCCATCACCCCACCCTCTTCAAACTTATCTATGGCTATCCAGCTATTTCCTATACCTTTAGAGTTAAGCCCCCAAGACTTTTTTTCAGAGATTTTTTTAGCACCCTCTTTTCTTATGGTACAGTCATTAAATGTGGTAAATTTTTGTGCTTCTAACGACACAACTTCATGCGTATCATTATATATGACATCAAATAAAACAGCTATCTCTGGCTCTACTTGTGCATTGGCTTCATAACTTGGTAAAGTAAGTCTATCTGTACCTATGGGGTAAAGCCCCAAAAAACCTTCTGTATTGGGTAAGTAAAAAGGAAAAATTCCTTTAGGAGCATCAGCTGTTTGAGTCACTACATCTTTAAAATCTTCAAGTTCGCCTGCTTGTTCTAAATGATGTGCAAAATTACCCGCAACGCCTAAACAGATTATATCTTTTAATGGCATAAAAAAATCCTTAGATAAAATGAGTGTAGTATAGCTTAGTGATGATTATAGTGTGTTTTAGAGAAAGAAGGATTCTATTAAATTTATATACCTATAAAAAAGGTTGAATTAAATTCAACCTTTTTGTATCAACAAACCTTATCTACCAAGACATTGATTGATATTTACTGTTTGATCTGTACATATATTATTCAATGTACAATAAAAATAACCATGTGATTCACATGTTGGTCTATTCCAAGTGACATCAAACGTACCATCTCTTCTATCTTCACATCCTGCTGGTGTGGTAGGAGCTGGTGTTTGTGGCTGTCCAACGGTTGGTACAGACTGATTTGGACTAGCAACAGACAACGAACAATCTCCTAAAAGACCACTCTCCGACAGGACACCACCTAAGCACATACCCAAATTTTGTCCATTTTTGTCATTAACTAATCTATCAAGACGAATAAACCCATTAACCTCTCCTGTACCTATATGATAAACTTGAAAACCACCATTTACTTGTGCTTCTTCTCTTGTTGCTCCCATAAAGATGCCATCACTATATCGAATCACACCAGCCGTTCTTATAATCTCACTGTCACCATTCTTAAAATCATCTATTGCTTGTTCTATTGAATCAGTACAACCAGAAACCACTAAACTTATAATTGCAGCAGAAACCAACAAAAATATTTTTTTACTATTCACTTATAACTCCTCAAAATTTTAATATAAAAAAAGATAATAACAAATTATTTGTTAGCAAAGTGTTTTTTAAATACATTATCTACTTAAACACTCATTAATATTAACTGTCTGATCTGTACAAATATTATTGAGTGTACAGTAAAAATAACCATGTGATTCACATGTTGGTCTATTCCAAGTGACATCAAACGTACCATCTCTTCTATCTTCACATCCTGCTGGTGTGGTATTAAATGTTTGATTGCATGGTGATACTGGGGTTGTTGGAATTGGTTGTACTGGTGTTTGATTAGGGTTTGCTGTAGGCAGAGTACAATCTCCAGAGAGACCACTATCTGAGATAGCACTACCTGAACAAACACCTAAATTTCTACCTGCTTGATCATTTACCTGTCCATCAAGACGGATAAAGCCTATCACCGCTCCTGTGCCTATATCATAAATTTGATAACCTCCATTAATCTGTGGCTCTGCTCTTGTAGTCCCCATAGATGTACCATCACTATATTTAATCACCCCTGATGTTCGTACAACATCATTAGAGTTTTGATCATCTTTATAATCATCAATTGCTTTTTCTATAGCATCTGTACATCCAACCAAAACTAAACCAATGGCTACAACTATAAGTAATCCATAAATTTTCCTATTTTTCATCTAATTTCCTTGTTTAATAAATTAAGTCATCAGTGTATAGATAAAGTGTGTAGTTCGCGTGTAGGTTTTAGAAAAATGAGAAATTATTTGAATATGTTAATTGATTAGAAAAGAAATTATAGATAGAGAGGAACATTTGCTACCCCCATGCAGCAAATGCGTTTAAAAAAGGTTATGTTTTAACGGTGCTTAGTTACCAGCAACTGCGTCTTTAATTGTTTTACCCATTTTAAATTTAGGAGCAGTGTGTGCTGCTTTTGTATATGTTTTATCAGTCCCTGGAACTTTACCAGATTTTTCTGCTACTTCTACCGTTGAAAAAGTACCGAATCCTACCAAAGATACTGTCTCTTTATTTACTAATGCTTCTGTGATTGATGCTGTAAATGCTTTTACTGCTCTCTCTGCTGCTGCTTTACTTTCAAATTCTCCGTTCTTTTGTACTAGTTCTACGAAATCTGCTTTTGTCATTCTTCTTCCTTTAATTTTAAGATGCGGTCATTATAACACAATAAACTCTTAAGAAAAGCTAAAAAATATTAAAAAGCACGTTATATCGCTGTCTCTTTAGCTTTTTTTGACAAAATTACAGTAAGTAGTAAAATTTTTACAGTCTCTACAGCGAAATGAGCAAAAACATGTGCTAGTCCATACCAACCACCTTCTTTATATAAAAGTCGCACCATACCTATTAAAGATAAACTTAATATTAACTTTTCAAAGCTATATATGGTATAGTTTCCCATGCAAACAAAATCAATCAATACCATACTAAAAGAAGTCAAAATGTTCTCCTCTCTAGATGAAGAAGATATTAAGACTTTGGAGAATATTTCTAACATATATAAGTACGAAGAGGGAAGTACACTCTTTTTAGAAGGAGATATAAGTGATTCTCTCATGATTTTAGTAGAGGGTGTAGTCAGTATCTTCAAACATGACAGTAAAGGAAATGAAATAGTTATAGGATATTTTAAACGCTATGCACTACTAGCAGAACCTGCCACACTTCGCCATACACCACTCCCCTCTTCTGCTACATTTAAAACCAATGGTGCTATCCTTAAAATCAATATTTACGAATTTGAAAAACTCTTTATGACCCACCCAAAAATATCTTATGCCATGATACAGTCACTTCTTGGGAAAATAGAGCTTTTACAACAAAATATACATTTTACTATCGCTTCTACAGCCGTTGAAAAAATACTTCAGTTTTACGAAAAAAATCCTACACTAAGTCTGGATTTAAAACAATACGAAATTGCCTCTTTACTAGGTATGACCCCAGAGACCTTTTCGCGTAACATTTCCAAACTTGTAAAAGAGCAAAAATTAACCAAAGTTGCAACAGGGTTTAAATTTGTATACGAAGCATAACAGATACATTAGCATCCATTAGTAGGCATAGATTGGTTTTTACAAATAACATTATTATTGTTTTTATAGGTATATTCTTCCTCATATACTTTTTGCTTTTTGAGTTTAGATTTACAAAGAAATATCATTTAACTAGTCAATCAAGAAGTAAATATATTGCCATTAGTTCCTTGCTTTTTTATGCTACTTGGTATCCACCTGCTATCTTCCTACTCATTTACCATACTATTTTAGGAGTGTATGGTGGTAAACTCATATCAAGAACCAAACAAAAAACGTCTCTATTTTATATCATTACTCTCTCACTGTTACCTTTAGTAGTATTTAAATATTATGGTTTTTTTATTGAACTGACACACTTAGAGTCCTATACATTAGACCTTATTTTACCCTTAGGCTTGTCTTTTTACACCTTTTCTATGATAGGCTACTATGTGGATGTCTATCATCAAAAAATTAAAGCAAACCAAAGCTTCTTAACCTTACTTCTCTTTATCGCATTTTGGCCTCATTTGGCTGCTGGTCCCATCTTGAGAGCAAAAAACATTTTTTCTAACGTCTTTAAAGAAGAGAAGCTCACAACACTCACTGTCACCATAGCACTGACACTCATCGCTATAGGTTTAGTCAAAAAACTCTTAATCGCAGACAACATTGGAGCATACGTAAACTGGAATATATCTTATGGCATTGAAAGTATGAGTATAGCTGAAGCATGGGCTACGATATTGGGATTTACCGCACAAATTTATGCAGATTTCAGTGGCTATAGCGACATGGCAATAGGCTTTGCTTTACTCATGGGATTTAAACTTCCAGCGAATTTCAATTACCCTTACAGGGCGACAAGTGTGACAGAGTTTTGGCATAGATGGCATATCAGCCTCTCTACTTGGTTTAGAGACTATCTCTATTTTCCACTAGGAGGAAGCAAAAATGGACCCTACAAAACCTATCTAAACATCATGATTGTATTTGTACTCTCTGGCATATGGCATGGTGCGGGCATTGGTTTTGCAATATGGGGTGCGATTCACGGGGCTATCTTGATTATCGAAAAAATATTAGGTAAAAGATACTTCCGTCTCTATGCTTCTCTACGCTGGCTCATTACCTTTATGCTCATCGTCATTGCATGGAGTTTTTTTAGATTAGACTTTCCCCAAGCCATACTTTTAATCCAAAAGATGTTTGGTTTTAACCATAGCCTATTTATAAATATGGGAAGCCCTTACCATATATTGAGTATATCTCTGTTACTTATCTATCCTATACTCGATCATCTCTGTAGGTTCTACCTTGTTGATAAAGAGGGATACCCTATGTTAAATAGAAATCCACTTTCTATACTTGTTTTATCGGTACTGCTACTTTTAGCTTTTACCTTTAGTGGTTCACCGCTACCATTTATCTATTTTGAATTTTAGGAGATAATGTGAAACTTCTATCCCATAAACATATCTTAATGATACTCCTTAGCTCAATCGTCATAGCCCTGGCTATACAACTATTTATAGCTCCCAAACACGCCTCAAACTTTAATGAAAAAAAGTTTAAAAATCCACTCTATGAGGAGTTTGTCACTATCGCAAATGCA
>JAMONG010000208.1 GCA_027066595.1 Sulfurovum sp. | reverse complement strand
AACCATGGGTATCAAAAAGTTCAGCTAAAAGTTGTAAGGCTATGGGTGCAGTAAAGACACCTGCTGCACAGCCACATGACTCTTTGGCATGCTGTGGATGTGGGGCAGAGTCTGAACCGAACATTACTTTAGGGTGTGCTTCAAGTGCTACTTTGAGTAAAGCATCTCTGTCTTCAGGGCGTTTAGCGATAGGTTTACAAAAGAGGTGAGGTTTGAGCATCCCACCTGCGACATCATCAAGGGTGATGAGTAGGTGGTGTATAGTAATGGTCGCATAGAGGTTTTCAAACCTATCTAACAAATCTACAGATGTTTTAGTCGTGATATGCTCCATGATGATAGTAAGCTTTGGAAAAGCGGTAGCCAAACGTTCATAGATGGATGCAAACTCAGCTTCTCTGTCCATAACAAACCCATTGGTCTCTCCATGGACACAAAGAGGAATGTTTAGTTCACTCATAGCTTCAAGGGCAGGGCGTAATTCTTCAACATCAAAACCACTCACACCACCTTCGGAGTTTGTGGTAATTCCTGCAGGGTAGAGTTTGATAGCTGTAATTTCATCACGTACAGAGCTTAGAAATGTTTTGCCATAGTCAGGGTTAAAAAAAAGTGTCATATAAGGTGTAAACTTTTCGTCTCCTATGGCTTTTATGATGCGGTCTTTGTAAGCAACAACTGCCTCTTTGGTAGTCACAGGTGGAACAAGGTTTGGCATGATGATAGCCCCAGAGAATGTGTGTGCTGAAGTTTTAGCGATGTTTTCTAACATCTCTCCGTCACGGAGGTGTAGGTGCATGTCAAGAGGTGCGTTTAATTGCATCAAAATCCTTTACGATTGTGTATCTATTTTTTGTCTTGGGTATAAGCCAATAAAGTACATCTATTTTGCCATACTCTGCATTAAATCTGAGTACAGATGAGTGTTTTTGAGGGCTTAGTTCCACTAACGGGTAGTCGATACCCCCTTTAAAAAACTGGTTACATCGCAATATGCGTCCACCAGAAGCCAAAAAAGCTTTATGGGGTGCATTAAACTCAAACTGCCATGCAGCATACTCGGAACATGAGGGGTAGTAACGACACGAAGCAGGAAGCATTTTAGAGATATACTGGTAGCCTTTGATGGGTGTAAGATAGAAGTGTTTAAAGTTCATAATGTATTGTATCTCTCTATGGGTTAAAGTATTCAGAAACATCTATAGTAAATGAAGCAAGCTTAGCTATAATCCAAATATGAATAACATACAAAAAAAGTTTTTAGTCTCGGCAGACATTAAGCGTTGGCTTCAAAAACAGACATCTACCCTCGAAAAAACAGAACAATTTTATGCCGATGTCAGCACAGAAGAAGAGCGTTACTATCTTAAAATATTTCCAAAGACCTACCTTAGAATAACTGTTGATTTTGAATCACAAGAGAGACGTGTTGTTGTGAGCGAAGAGGAGTATCTTCAAGAACGTCAAAAACATAGAGGCAGAAAAGTAGTTAAAAAAGCCTATAAAGTAGAGATAGGCGAAGAGACTTTTGTCATCTATGAGTATGTAAAAAAGCTTAAAGGGCTATATATTTTAGTTGCATCTTTTAACGATGAAAAAGCCTTAAGGGCTTCAGAGAGTTTAGAAACTTTGCAAGCTTTTGTACTTAAAGAGATAGACCAAGATAAAAAATATGATGAC
>JAMONG010000207.1 GCA_027066595.1 Sulfurovum sp. | reverse complement strand
TTTGCTGTTTTACTCATAGGACAATGGCTCTTTAAGAAACGTGTATCTAGGTACTTTTAATGCGTGTCAAGGCTGTTATCGCGTATGATGGAAGTGGGTATTTTGGCTTCCAAAAGCAGACATCTACAAAGCAGACGGTTACTTTTGCTCTAGAAAAAGCCTTAACATCCCTCCAGATATCTTCACCCATTACTGCTAGTGGCAGAACCGATGCCAAAGTGCACGCCTCTGGACAGGTTATCCATTTTGACCTACCTACATATTGGGATGACTTAGTAAAATTAAAATCCCATCTCAACCATAAACTTGATGATATTTATGTGAAACATATCACTAAAGTACCTGATAATTTTCATGCTAGGTTTTGGGCAAAAAAACGGCTTTATCGTTATGTCTTTAAAAACACTCGTCCCTCTGTCTTTGAAAAAACCTATGTTTCATATTATGATACATTTAACACATCCATACTCCATCAAGCCCTTTCTCTCTTTGAAGGAGAACATAATTTTGAGTATTTCCGAAAAACGGGTTCAGATACCCATACGACTGTTCGTACTATCTATAGTGCCAAATATATGGAATATAAAGGATACCACTATATCTACTTCCAAGCCAATGGTTTTTTACGTGCACAAGTACGCATGATGGTAGATGCTGCCATGTTGTGTGCAAAAGGAGAGATGACGCTCCTACAACTTCAAGAACAGCTAGATGTCAAACAAAAACATACAAGTAGACTCGCTTCCCCTGAAGGACTTTACTTGGCAAAAATACTCTACTAAGGAGAAATAATGAAGACAATTATACTGCTTTTATTCACAACACTCATAAGTACCGCAGAAATAACAATGGAACAACTCTACTTAAAAAATGCCTGTAACTCCTGCCATGGTATGTATGGTGAGGGAATGGGTGCTAGTCCTAGACTTCAAGGTGTTAAAGAGCATATACTACTGCGTAGGTTAAAAGATTTACAACAGGGGAAAACACGTTCTGCTTTTGGTAGTATCATGATCTCTTTTGCCAAATCACTTGATAAAAATCAAACCATAGAGATGGCAAAGTATCTTTCAAACTTAAAAACGAAAATTGATGATAACAGGTATGAGATAGAGTATGAACCCGCAGGAGATGGCGGGTCATAATGAAAAAGATTATTGTTGTGGTGAGGGTATAACCACTGCTTTATCCGCAGCTTCTACTTTCTCTCCTACCACAGGAAGAGTAGCAGGTTCACTGATGGTTGTCTTTTCTGATGCCTCTTCTACCACAGGTGCTACTTCTGTAGATGGTGTTTCTACTGAAGCAGGAGAAGGTACTTCTATTTTAGCTGGTTCAACTTTTGGTGTTCTACTTGTCTCTTCTAGCACTTGTGCTTTCGCTTTTGCAGCTTCGAGTGCTTCTTCTAGCTCTTCTTCCAAATCAAACACTTTATCATCCAATGTTTTGACAGCTTCTACATTGAGTCCATGCTTATAGACAAGTTCTCCACCCTCTTTACCTTGCTTGAACATCACTACAACAAAAGCAATCAATCCCAAGATATAGAGTGCTTTAAGTACTTTGCTTCCTGTCATCGCTAAGAGCTTTAAGAAGAGTACCAGTGCTGAGGCTAAAAGTAGATAGGTACCTAGTAGCTTATGTTCACCTAAAGCTGATTTGGCAGCATCTGTAAATGCAGCAT
>JAMONG010000206.1 GCA_027066595.1 Sulfurovum sp. | reverse complement strand
ATACCATATGACCAAATCATCTCCAACAATCGACTCTGGCTCTTCCATATAACGTTCTACACCTTCGACTTTAAGGTCACAACATGAGCCTAAAGTAAGTAAATCTTTATCACCCTCTTCTGCATGAAAACGTGTCACAAAAAGAGTGGCATTATCTGCTTTTGCAGCATCATCAAATTGTCCATAATTTGGCTCTATATAGTACCCTTTTTGCATATTTTTTGCAGAGACTATCTTATAGGGGTATTTTGTCTTGGAGCTTAGCTTTGTATATGCTACTCCTTCCTTATGCCATAGACTCCATGAACCATCTGTATCACTGTAAAATTGCTCTTTGGTATCTACTGCCATATCTATCCGCATAACAGGTCTGTAGATAGCTTGGTCTCCACATCCTCTACCTTTATTGACTCCTACTACCCTAAATGAACCATCATCATAAAACTCAAAACGGTTCTCATAACGATAGTTACACGCCATAGGCCACTTGGGGTTTCGGTAGTCTTGGGTAAGCATAAAACCATCATTACCTTTGAGTCTGCGTACTTGTGGACCATTAAAGGGAAGTACCACAGAAGTAGAGAACATCGGACAGCCCATCGCATCGTTATATCCAAAGAGGTAGTTACCATTTTCACCACGTAAGTACTCTACCCTACGTCCTTCGATATAAGTCTCTGTTGTGGTATCAAGTTTTTCACCACCTTTTTGCTGGTAACTTACATGCCAATCCACTATTTTAGCAGAAGTCAAAACCTTGTCTGTCTTAAAGCTTACATCCCTAATTTCTAAGCCATCAGAGCCTGTAAGCCTATAGGTAATCTTCCAACCATTTTTCTCCAAATAGCTATCTTTTTGACAAAAGTTTTTCATAATGTAGCGATTTTGTAATGAACGTTCAGAAATGCACGCAGGTGTCGTTGTTTTTCCTAACCCCGCCCACTTTGCAGCGACCAATTTTAACTCAGTTAAATCTACTATCGCCCAAAGTGCCTGTTCTTTTTGATGATTTGCAAAAGTAGGTGCGACACAAAGATGCGTACTATTTTCACAAGGAGACTCTCTAAGAGAACCTCGGACATTTGCCATACTCATATCTTTTTTATGTGGTAGATATCCTAGCTCTTTTTTTACTTCAGGAGCATGTAATGCTATGGCTTTTGCAATGCGTGTGAGACGTAGAGAAATATCGGGTTGCATATTTGGATAATGTTCAACAGAGATAACCTTTTTATTGTCTATATCAACGATTGCCCTTGTTGTGGTGTTAGTCACAAAGTTATATTTTTCAGCTTGATAGCACTTTACATCTTGACACTGTTTACTTAAATGACTGTCTAAACTACTTACAATAACAGGTAAAACTCTCATCATGTCGTTATGTAAAAGTTTCTCTCCATCCCTAACATCTTTCAAAAAACGCTTATCTTTTAGCACTATTTTTTGTGCTAGCTTTCCCCCACTATCTAGCTCACTCTCTTTTAAGGGAAGCACTGCTTTGCCTTTTGCAATCATCTGAGATACATCATCGATATAATTCTGAACTTCTGGGATATTTTGATAGATACTTTTTTCATACAAAGGTAAGATAATTTTCTCTTCTAGGGGAATGTAACTCTTTTTTTCTTCTATAGAAGTAAGTGGAAAAAACCAATACACTAACAATACAAATAAACCAACCATCATAA
>JAMONG010000205.1 GCA_027066595.1 Sulfurovum sp. | reverse complement strand
CCAATTGTATGGCTGAATCTCTAAACTCTCTTGTGTGTTTACTGTTTCTCATTACTTCCTCACTTATTCTTTATTTTAACTGGGAATCTTTAACGTCCCCTGTCTGAATAAGTGTTAGCACATCAAACAATATCAGCCTTTTTAGAAGATGAACCCATCGTCACATCAACCTCTAAAGCCATATTTTCAAAAGGATAACCATACTCATCACGAAGCTTTAACAAGTAGAGTTGTCGAACAACCTCTTCTGGAGCGGTTTTGACTTTAGATGAAATCTGTATCTCTTTTTGACGAACCAAACAGTTAACAAAAACTTTATCATTTTTCTCTACAATATACTCTTGTAACTCATCTATCTGCTTTTGTGTAAAAAGTTTTAAATCTTTGGTCTTTTGTTTCAGTATCTCATCTAGTATCATATCTGTTCCTACCCTGATTATTTAATAAATATTTTATCCTAAAAATCATCTATTGTCGTTTTATATTTTGATAAATATTCATATTGATGGTCGGCTAAAGCCAACCCTACAGGGATTTATAAAGAAATGTGCTTACATGAGGGCGTAGGGTTGGCTTTAGCCGACCACCTATCCATCATCCAAGCCTCCCCAACATCCCCAAAACCTCCAACTCAAACCTAGAAAATGCAAACCACTTCTTACCCAAGTCTTTTAAACTAGCCCCAAAATGATACACCTCCTTAGCATCAAGTATCAGAAACCTGTCATGTGACTCTTTAAATGTTTTGATGATGATGGGCTTATGTTGTGCATTGTACTTTTTAAGGTCTAGTTTGAGTTGTTTTGAGATACTCTTTGTGTAGATGGTTACTGCTATAGAAGGATTCTTACTAAAGAGCGTCAGTACAGACTCATCCACATAGTTGTCTATAAGGACGATGGACTCTTTCGCACTTTTCACAAGGTCAGACACAAACACATACGCATCAAACACCTCTCCATCATAGAAGATACCTTGCTTTGGTTTGAGAGATTTGTCTTCTATGGCTTGCATCACTGTTTGTAGTTTTTTATCTGTGAGGAGTTGCTTCTCTTCTAGTACATCTAAACGCTTTTGGTCTAGTGTATAACCTTTGAGAAGATACTGTTTGAGGATGCTCGTAGCCCATTGTCTAAACTTTATAGCTTTTGCTGAATTTGTTCTATATCCAACAGCTAAAACAATATCTAAACTATAAAAATTAACTGGTTTATCTGAATTTGCAATATGCATTTTTTGCATATTGCTTTTTTCATCTACCTCATTATCTTTAAAAATATTATGTATATGTCTTGAAATGACAGATTGATCTTTATTAAACAGTATGACCAATTCTGTTTGGGTTAGCCATATTGTATCATCGTTTACTGTTGCCTCAAGAGCAACACTTCCATCTTTATATATCACAATCTCATTCATATTTTTTCCTTTATTATCCACTACAACAACCCCTCATCCGAAAAAGAGTAATACCCATGCTTAGAGAGTATCACATGGTCAAGTAACTCAATGCCTACTAACATAGCATGTAGATGCCTTCTTCTGTGAAAACATAAGGTAATGCACCACCTAAGTGCTGTTTAGAAGGTATCGCGTTTTGCGATACCTTCATTTCTACCTCATTTTCATTGAGTTGAAACAAGAAATCAGAAGGAAACCTCTCACTATTTCTTTTTACTTGTTCTCTTAGTCGTATTGGCTTAACCCCATAAAGTTCTGCCAAGTCTCTATCTAACATCACCTGCTGACCACGTAAAGTCACTATTTTAGAACTTATTTCACCTTGTACTATTGACCCATCCATGACATACTCCTACATAATATAGGACCATTGTAAGGTAAATAATCTATAGCTATCAAAAACATGTCAAATTGTAATATTTTTACTCGGAGGTCTATATTTTGAGAGAAAGTGAAGCGTATTGTTTGAACAATACGCTTCAAGGGTGTGGTTTTTTATTTACTGCCGCATTTTCCTGCTTGGCATTTCATCGCTTTTTTCATAGCTTTAGCTTGTCCTTTTTGAGACTTTCTAAGCCCTTTAAGTGTTGCCCATTGTTCTTTACTTAGTGTGGTTTTTACACCTTCTATACATGTAAGTTTCATCATGGTAGCTTCTATTTTAAGTTGTGCTAGTTTTTGTACTCTATCTTTTTGTTGTGCTGATGATTCAGACTTTTTACATGCACCTTTTATCTCTTTTTGAAGTGCTTTGATTTCTTTTTTAAAGTCCATCATTTTAGGCATCATGTCTTTACGCTGTGCTGCTAGTTTACTTTTTTGTTCTGGACTCAAAGCAAGTGTCGCGTCATTTTCATGTTTGACTATCCAACGCATCACTGAAGGCAGTGGTATGAGTAGTGCTGAAGCTTTTGATTTTTGATTTTTCTTGTTACATGACTTGCCTTTGTCACATGATTTACCTTTATCACAAGACTTAGACTTTTTTGTTATTTCTGATCCACATTTTCCTGAAGCACATTTAGCCGTTTCTGCCTGAGCAGGTAATACCAATAGTGCCAATAGCACTACAGATGCAAGTGTTGTTTTTTTAATCATTTTTGATTTTCCTTTTGTATGATATGTGGCTATAAGTATATCCCTATACCATTAATGAGATATTAATATCTTTGCATTAAAGGACCAGTTCTTCTTCAACGATTTCTATCTCTACAGGGGTTTCTTCTTTTTTGCTGTTGTTTAACATACGTGGAATTTGGTGAAGTTTTGTGGACTCAAAGTGTGTTTTATCTAAGCGAAGTTCTATAAGTTCACTTTCTAGTTCTGCAATGAGTCCTCTTTTAGGCTCTAACTTTATAAGTAGATTTAAACGTTCTAGTTCACGCTGAAGGAGTATCATTTCAAGCTCTTCTGTCTCATCTAAAAGCTCTTGTAACTCATGTTTTTTTCTTGTGTCTAGTTTTTTATACTCTTGGTTGTTGAGCATATCTTTATATTCACGGTCAAGTTCTTGCATAGAATGTATTTTTTGGGAAAAGTTATCGTTAATTTTTTGTAGTAGTTTTTCGTCATAACCTACCGTACGTTCAAGTACAATAAGTGCTGCTTCGTCTTTTTCTATAAGCTTTTTTTCTGTACTTATATTTGCTTTGAGTTTAGAAATCTCTAAACCATACCTACTTAAACCATCAGCATACGCGATGATACCTTCTCTGTAGTGATGTTCTATCTCTCTGACCGCATGGAGTGAGACTCTTTGTTCTGATACACTTTCTGGGTGGTTAATAAGCGTATAGTTACTGTTTTCTTCTGATTGGCTCATTTACTGACTTCTTCCAAACCTGTACGTCTAAGCTCTCTAGCACGTCTGTTTTGTTGGGCTTCTATTTTGACAACAACTTGGTTTTTTGTACCTTCGTTGATATTGTTTTCAAGTCTTCTAACACTATGGGTGAGTTCTATTATTTTATTTTCTGAATCTTGAAATTTTTTTTCTTGACGTGCCTCATTTTGTGCACCTATATGCCTCAACCCTTTAATTGTCTCTTCTTTGAGTTTGAGTTCTTTTTTATATTTAAATACCAAATAAAGTAAAAGACCCATAAGCAACACAGCAATCACACCAAGAGGTAATATATATTCTAAATCTTCACTTTTCATTGTTCTAATCCTTTATCTATAAGTATTATTGTAACAAAAAGTTGTTTACAATAGCTCAACTTTCCTCTGTAGTATCATTTTCTTCTGTAGAGTGTTCCTCTTTCAGTGGTTTAAGTACCTCTTTTGCAAGTATCTCTACATATACCCCTTTGAGACCTGTAGCCTTTAAAGCATCTATTGCTTTTATAAGCTCTTCATACACTAGTCCTTTTGCATCTTCTGCTGTGGCACCTATTTTACAATCAAAATCCCAGTACATCAGTTTTTTATCTGTAAGGTCTTTTTTCTTTTCACGTTTTACATACTTGCGTATTTCATTTTTGATACCATCTAGTACACGGTCTTCATGTTTTTTAGGGTCTGTTAGTTTAAATACTTTTTTCATTATCTTCTCCTGTTACTTTTTTTATCGAGTTTATCAAGTTTTGCTTGTAGGTTTGAGCCTATTTTCTCAGCATGTGGGTTTTTAGGTCTTTTCTTTTTTTCAGTAGGTGTTTTATCGTTATTTGGCTTATTGTTTTCTGTTTTATTTTTAGCAGGTTTCTTCTTTCTGCTATTGTTTCGACTACTGTTACCATTTGCATTACGATTACCGCTTCTTTGTCCACCACCACGTTTACCGCCACCTCTACCATTTTGTATAGGTTCTGCTTCTATGCTAGGGTCTGGTCTAAAGGCTTCTATCTCTACTTTAGGGATGCTTGACTTTGTAAACCTTTCTATGGCTCTAAGTAAGTCATGCTCGTCTATACACACAAGAGAGACTGCCTCACCTTTCATCCCTGCTCTACCTGTACGTCCTATGCGGTGTACGTAGTCTTCTGGCACGTTAGGAAGCTCGAAGTTTACCACATGTGGGAGCTGGTCGATGTCTATCCCACGTGCTGCGATGTCTGTGGCTACAAGTACACGGACATTTCCTGCTTTGAAGTCTGCAAGTGCTTTGGTTCTAGCCCCTTGTGACTTGTTACCATGTATGGCTGCTGCTTTAATGCCAGAGTACTCTTCAAGCTGTTTACACAAACGGTTTGCACCATGTTTGGTACGGGTAAAAACAAGTACCTGTCTCCACTCTCCTGCTTTGATGAGTTGGGCAAGTAATTCACGTTTACGCCCTTTATCTACAGGGTAGACTGCTTGGGTTATCTGCTCTGCTGTGGTGTTTTCTCTAGCGACTTCTACAAGTACTGGGTCTTTAAGTAGTCCAGAGGCAAGTGCTTTTATCTCTTTAGAGAAAGTCGCTGAAAACAGAAGTGTCTGTCTCTTTTTAGGCATAAGTGCCATCAGTTTTTTAATGTCATTGATGAATCCCATGTCAAGCATACGGTCTGCTTCATCAAGCACCAAACACTCTATGGCAGAAAAGTCTATGCCGTCTTGACTTGCGATGTCTAGTAGTCTACCTGGTGTTGCGATGACGATGTCCACGCCTTTTTTAATGGCTGCAAACTGTGGGTTTATCCCTACTCCACCGAAGATAACCATAGAACGGTAAGACATGTATTTACCATACGTTTTAATACTATCTGCTACTTGAGCAGCAAGTTCACGTGTAGGGGTAAGTACAAGTACACGTATTTGTTTCTTTTTCATCTGTGGTTTTGTCTGAGAAAGACGTTCTAATAGTGGTAGAGTAAACCCTGCTGTTTTTCCTGTACCTGTTTGTGCAGCAGCGAGTACATCTCTGCCTTCTATGACTAAAGGTATAGCCTTAGCTTGTATGGGTGTGGGTGTGGTGTAGCCTTGTTCTTTAATGGCTTTGAGTAATGACTCATTGAGTCCTAGTTCTGTAAATTTCATGATGTTCCTAGTAACCGAGCCTTGCATTTTCGCATTTGTCGGTCTTAGGCTGAGTAAGTTTTAAATTTTTAAAGTGTATGACCGATGTACATTTATTACGCGAATTATAGCGTAATTTTTGTATAATACGATTTCTTATATTTATTATAAATATGTCCTCATCGCTTAACTGGATAAAGCAGTGCCCTCCTAAGGCGTAGCTCGAGGTTCGAGTCCTCGTGGGGATACCAGTTACTTTAAAGTATTCAGTAACTTTGCATCATAGTTTATACCTCTTAATGCTTGTGACTCTAAAGCATATGTGTCTATCCTGTCATTGCGTTTACGTTCTTCATTTAAACGTTGTTGTTCCATACTCATACGAATCTGTCTTTCCAATGCTTCTTCTTCTCTTTCACACTGTCTAAAGCCATCTGACCACCCTTGCGTGTATTTACCATGTTGTCCAAAACGATTGACATCTTTTTTAAACTGGTCAAACATGCTACCACCTGCTTTTTTACCACTGTGACACCCATCTTCAAACCCTTGGGCATAAGCTACTGGGTATCCCTCTTGTATCATCGTTTCTGTCTGTGAAGCACAGCCTGAAAAAGCGAACATACCTACAACACTTGCACTAAGTACTGAAAATTTTATATATTTCATTTATTTTTCCTTATATATTAATGTACAAAAAGTATATCCTACACTCTATTAAATATCTAAGTCAAAAAGAGTACAATTTAATAATCTCATTATAAAGGTTACCTCATGTCAAAAGTTAAAAATGCTAATCCAAAGAACGCAAAGGTCTATCTTATAGGCTCAGGTATCGCTTCGCTTGCTGCTGCTGTGTACCTTATAAAAGACACAGATGTATGTGCTAAAAACATACATATTTTAGAACAAGATGATATCGCTGGTGGTGCATGTGATGGTGCGGGTGATACAGAAGAAGGGTTTGTAGTACGTGGTGGACGTATGCACGAAAAACACTATGAGTGCTACTGGGACTTACTCTCAAACATCCCCTCTTACGAAAACCCCAACGTGACGGTACGCGATGAGTCTTTTGAATTTAATGAGCGTTTTGTTTCTCATGGGCAAGCACGTTTGCTTAAAGAGGGTAAAAAGCTGGATGTCTCCTCTTTTGGACTCTCTCTGGGCGACCAAGCAGACTTTCTCAAACTTACTTTTGTCTCTGAAAAGTCACTGGGTAACCAACGCATAGAAGACTGGTTTTCTGCAGAATTTTTCGAGACAAACTTTTGGCATATCTGGACCTCTATGTTTGCCTTTCAAAAATGGAGTTCTTTAGCAGAGATGCGACGGTATATGAAACGTTTTATACACCTAGTCGATGGCTTACATCAGCTAGGTGGTGTGATGCGAACCAAATATAACCAGTACCACTCTGTCATACTCCCACTCAAACGCTACCTAGAAGAAAAGGGTGTAGTTTTTAAGATGAACACCCAAGTAGTAGACATAGACTTTGAACTCTCAAAAGACAAAAAAACGGCTACCGTGCTTCAAGTAGTCGACAAAAGTGGCAAAGAGAGTGAGATAGTGCTTGGTAAAGAGGACTATGTTTTCATGACAAACGGTTCACTCACAGAGAGTACAGACAATGGTGCATGGGACAGAGCAGCCGTACTAAAAGACAAGGCAAGTTCTGGTGCTTGGATGCTCTGGGAGCGTGTTGCTAAAAAAGACAAGGCTTTTGGTAACCCTAGTGTCTTTTCAGACAACATAGACCTGCAAAAATGGTACTCATTTACCGCGACGCTTAAAGATGATACTTTTCATGACTATATGGAAAACTTCTCTGGTAATGTAGATGGCACAGGTGGGCTTGTGACGATGACCGACTCTAACTGGTTCATGTCCATTGTCATCGCTAGACAGCCGCACTTTCCTAACCAGCCTAAAGATGTCAAAATCTTTTGGGGCTACGGTCTCTACCCAGACCGTGAGGGTAACTTTGTGAAGAAAAAGATGTCTGAGTGTACAGGAGCAGAGATGCTTGAAGAGCTTTACTACCATCTTAAGATTCAAGACCTTATGAAGCCAGTAACCCAAGCAGGAAAAGTAAACTGTATCCCTGTGGCTATGCCATTTGTAGACTCTTTGTTTATGCCACGTACCCTTGGAGACAGACCAGAAGTCATCCCTGAAGGAGCTACAAACTTTGCCTTTTTAGGACAGTTTGCAGAAGTAGAAGATGACTGTGTCTTTACAGTTGAGTATTCTGTACGTACAGCACAGATGGCAGTCTTTGGACACTTTGAAGCAGACAGAGGTGTAAACCCCATTTATGACTCTATTCATAACCCACTTGTACTTATGAAAGCGGCGAAAGCGATTAATCGATAACTGTTAGCTAAGTAACAGATAGGTTTGTTTATTTATTCTATACTACTTGCAGATAAATGATATATTTATCAATAAATATAGAAGGATACATAATGGAAATTGTATATATAGTCATTGGTGTGGTCATAGGTGTAGGTTTAGGGCTTTTTCTTGATGTTGGCTCGTTAGCAAATATTTTTGCAAAAAAAGAAGAAGAGATTGATGATAAAATAGAACATCCTGACAAAGGAAAATAATATATGGATAGTATATGCGTAGTATAGGCTTACTTGGAGCCATCTCTATTGGTATTGGTGGTATGGTAGGTGGTGGTATTTTTGCTGTACTTGGTGAGGCTGTGTCACTTGCACATGGTGCGACGGCACTTGCTTTTGCTATTGCTGGACTGGTAGCTATCTTTACCGCATACTCTTATGCAAAACTCTCTGTAGCCTACCAAAGTAGTGGTGGTACGGTCACATTTATAGACAAGGCTTTTGGAGATAATATCCTTTCAGGTTCAGTCAATTTTATGTTATGGCTTAGCTATCTTGTCACTATCTCTCTTTATGCCACTGCTTTCGCCTCTTATGGTGCAACATTTTTTTCAGAAAAGAGTAGCTTACTTACCCATATACTTATCTCTCTTGCTATTATCATACCTGCTA
>JAMONG010000204.1 GCA_027066595.1 Sulfurovum sp. | reverse complement strand
AACGGTATAGACTACCACCCAGATGGGTATTTATTTGTCTCCATTATAAAAGTAAATGACAAAGGCATCTACGAGAAACACGGCTTAGTCAAAGTACCACTAAACACCCCTAATGATTCTACTACTATAACCATAGCAGATGACTTATTTGGAGGGTTCGATGGTATGGTTATTACCCCACAAGGCAAGGTCATAGGTGTCACAAACAACCGTAAAACAGGAGGAGGAAACACACTCATAGAACTCAGCAGTAACGATAGTTGGAAATCAGCACAAGTCACACAAGCCAAAGAGATTACCCCTAGTACCACTGTGGCACTCACACCAAAGGGTGAACCTTACGTGATAAATCAAGACTTTTCGGATAATTTTAAAAAGAAGTGGACAGTTGAGCGGATAGAGTTTTAGTATTGTAGGTGTTTAAGATGATGGATGAGAGCAAAACAATAGTCCATAAAATCATAAAAAACTGAAGTAAAAAGTGTTACACTTGTAGTGATACACTTTTACTATAAAATTACTAAGGCAATGACATCTATTATCTTATACTCATACAATTTCTTTTGGCTCTTGTTGCTCTTTTTCTTGTTTGGAAAAGTGTACGTTACTTTCGTCGCATGTCAAGATACAAGAAAATCAAAGCCATGCCTTTTCCAAAGTCCTATATAACCATACTCCAACCCATACACCAGTACCAGTCACTCTCACCCATACACAAAGAAAAAATCCATTTTATGATACTTCTTTTTATAGACGAAAAAAAGTTCGTTGGTGCTAAGATGACCATCACAGATAAGATCAAAGTTATCATCTCATTTTATGCTTCTCTCATGCGTCTTGGGTTTGAGCTAGGAGAAAAAGATGATGTCAGTACGGTCATTGTGTACCCAGAGCACTTCATTGTAGATGAGTCTTATACCGTTGATGGTATACACCGTCATAACGCATCTGTACTAGAAGGACAGTCAACCAATGGCACAGTTATCATCTCATGGCAAGACATAGAAGAAGATATAAAGGCACGTGAAACAGAAAATGTCATCATCCATGAGTTTGCCCATGAGTTAGATTTTGAAGATGGCATTGCAGATGGTACACCACTTTTGGAGTATTCAAACTATCAAAGATGGTCAGATGTCTTCTCTAAAGCATTTACAACATTAAAAGATTTGGAAGATGCCGATAAAACTTCAGAAGGACTAGAGTTTTTAGGCAACTATGCCTTAACCAATGAAGCTGAGTTTTTCGCAGTGTGTAGTGAACGTTTTTTTGAAGCACCCAATACACTTAAAACATATTTCCCTCATGTCTATGAAGAGCTAAAGCGATTTTATAGACTTGATTCTAAGAAGTTGTTTTCGTAGGTTTTATATAGTCTATCCTCATCATATATTTGTGCTATGAAGTAAGATAGAGTTGTTATTGTCAACACTTCTATACTTTGGAAATAATGAGGAGATAGAAAAGGACAAAATCGATATTACCCCTCATCTCCTATCATCCAAACACCTTTTTCCATAAAGGTTGGTATGGTCTGCCTTTTTGCTTTATTTATGAGGTTGGGGTGTGAGAGTTTATGGGCTTTTGCATAGGCATTGAGTGTGACTATCTTCAGACCTTTTAAATATGCTAGTCGTTTATAGTAGCTGTTGACTAATGCTCTGTAGATTATCTGTTCCATTATCTCTGTCTTTTCAAACCCATTAAACTCTTGAAA
>JAMONG010000203.1 GCA_027066595.1 Sulfurovum sp. | reverse complement strand
GTATGGCCGGGAGAGGGGGATTCGAACCCCCGGAGGTATAACCCTCACCGGTTTTCAAGACCGGCACATTCGACCACTCTGACATCTCCCGACATTTTGAAGAATAGAATTCTATCTAAAAGAAGATAAATTCTAGTTGATATAATGGAGGAGCCAACCAGACTCGAACTGGTGAATAGCAGATTTGCAATCTACGGCCTTACCAACTTGGCGATGGCTCCAAAATATATGACAATGGAGGAGTCACCCGGAATTGAACACAGGGGATCTCAGCATTTCATTGCTGTTGCCTTAACACTTGGCTATGACTCCATCTATTTAGTATATTAAAAATTAAATTTACTCTAATTATGGTACCCGGAGCCGGACTTGAACCGGCACGGTCACAATGACCGGGGGATTTTAAGTCCCCTGTGTCTACCATTCCACCACCCGGGCACGGATGTTGTAAGTCTTTCAACTTTGGTAATTATGGAGCGGGCGAACGGGTTCGAACCGTCGACCCCAACCTTGGCAAGGTTATGCTCTACCGCTGAGCTACGCCCGCATTTCCATATTCCGAATTTAAGTAATCACTTAAAATTGGAGTGCGATTATAGCCTAAAATAATTTAAATGTAAATAGTATTTGTGCTATAATCCAAAAAATATTAATTAAAGGCTCAAAATCATGAGAAGTAATGAAATAAAAGAGGGATTCTCTCGTGCTCCACATAGATCTCTTCTACGTGCAACAGGTGTAAAAGATGAAGATTTTGAGAAACCATTTATTGGGGTAGCAAACTCATTTATAGAAATCATTCCCGGACATTTTTTCCTAAACAAAGTTGCTGAAATCATCAAAGAAGAAATTCGTGCCAATGGTTGTGTACCTTTTGAATTTAATACTATCGGAGTAGATGATGGAATCGCGATGGGGCATGATGGTATGCTTTACTCTTTACCGAGTCGTGAGATCATCGCAAACTCTATAGAAACGGTTATGAATGCACATAAGCTTGATGCGATGATAGCTATACCCAACTGTGATAAAATCGTCCCAGGGATGATTATGGGTGCTTTACGTGTGGATGTTCCTACTGTATTTGTATCTGGTGGACCAATGGAAAAGGGATACACAAAAGATGGTACTCCGATAGACCTTGCAACTGCATTTGAGGCAGTGGGTAAACATGAAGCAGGAGAGATGACGGATGAAGAGCTTCTTGACATCGAATGTAATGCTTGTCCAAGTGGAGGTTCATGTTCTGGTATGTTTACGGCAAACTCCATGAACACACTCATGGAAGCTATGGGGATTGCTCTTCCTGGTAATGGAACTATCTTAGCCTTGACACCTGAGAGAACAGCACTTTACAAACAAGCTGCAAAGCGTATTTGTGAGATAGCAAAATCTGACGCCGCTGAGCGTGAAAAGTACCGTATGAGAAATATCTTAAATGAAAATGCTGTACGTAATGCCTTTGCAGTTGACATGGCAATGGGTGGCTCGTCAAATACTGTACTTCATATGTTAGCCATAGCCAAAGAGGCAGAGGTTGACTTTCAGCTCTCTGATATCAATGCTATCTCAAAACGTGTCTCTCATATTGCTAAAATTTCCCCCTCTTTGTCAACGGTACATATGGAAGATATTAACAAAGCAGGTGGCGTAAATGCCGTGATGCATGAGATGATGAAACGTGGTGACGACATCCTACTTGACAACCTTAGTGTGACAGGTGAGACACTTTACGAGAAAGTAAAAGATGCCAAAATTCTTGACACAAACATTATACATACGATTGATAATGCTTATTCTGAAGTGGGTGGGTTAGCCATTCTTTATGGTAACTTAGCAGAACAAGGGGCGGTGATTAAGACTGCAGGGATTACTGGAGACAGAGTCTTTACAGGAACTGCTGTATGTTTTAACTCTCAAGATGAGTGTATAGAGGGTATCTTAGCAGGAAAAGTAAAAGCAGGCAATGTCGTAGTCATCCGTTATGAAGGACCTCGTGGAGGTCCTGGTATGCAAGAGATGTTAAGCCCTACTTCACTTATTATGGGTATGGGTCTTGGAGCTTCTGTAGCACTTATCACCGATGGCAGATTCTCTGGTGCTACCAGAGGTGCAAGTATAGGACATGTGAGTCCAGAAGCTGCAGAGGGTGGTCTTATAGGGCTACTTGAAGATGGAGATGAAATTCACATCGATGTTGATAAGTACATCTTACGTGCGAACCTAAGTGATGAAGTCATAGCCACAAGAAAAGCCAACTTTACGCCTCTTGTAAAACCTTTAAAAAGTAAATGGTTGAGACAATATAGAGCGTTAGTAACCAATGCAAGTGCAGGAGCTGTGTTAGAAGCGGAATAAGCTTCTAAGCACTTTTAAAAACATTATGAAGGGCGTCTAGCACCTTTATAACGTTTAGAGTAGAAGTTTTTATTAAGACTTGTGATGACTACTTTTTTCTTAGCAGATGAGGCATGGATAAACTTACCATTTCCTAGATAAATACCTACATGATTGACATATCCCTTACGTTGCTTAGACGTATCAAAGAAAATCAAATCACCTTTTTTAAGGTCTTTTCTTGAAACATATTTTCCATATTTAGATTGATTGATGGATGTACGAGGAATATTGATACCATTTTTCTTATATACATACTTGGTAAACCCTGAACAATCAAAAGTATTTTTAGTCCCTGTTGCTCCCCAAACATATCTTCTTCCTAACTTCTTTTTAGCCACAGAAGTAATCTTTGCACTTTTGGTATTTTTTGTACTTACAAAAATATCAGATAAGCTAAAAGAGGAACTCTTTTTCTTTGTAGTGATTTTCTCTTTTTCTAAAGTAATGGTTTCTAGTTTAGAAAGAGAAGCTACAAGTTTTTTATTTGATTTTTTAGTATGTTTAGCTACCTTTACTTTTTTCTTTTTACTCGTAGTCTTTTTAGCTAATTTTGTTTTCGGTACGCTATAAGTATTGGTTGGAACTTTAAGCACTCTCCCTATCTTTAATGTTTCACCTTTTTTTAAACTGTTTGCTTTTTGTACTTCTTTCACTGTGCTGTGATGTTTACGAGCAATACTGAAAAGGGTTTCTCCATTTTTAATTTTATGTTTAGCAAAAAGTGTACGTACTTTTTTCTTCTCTGTTTTGTTAGCTACTTTTTTATCTGGGAAATATGTATTTTGAGGAACCTTAAGTATGCGACCTAACTTTAAAACCTCACCTTTTTTAAGACCATTTTTCGTACGTACTTCTTCTATCGTTGTATGATGTTTACGGGCTATCGTAAAAAGTGTTTCACCACTTTTAATACTATGTTTTACTATTTTTGGAGTTGCTTTTTTCTTCGTGGTCTTTTTATTTGGGAAATATGTATTTTGAGGTACTGTTAACACACGACCAACCTTTAAGGTTTCACCTTTTTTCAGACCATTAGCCTTTTGTACTTCAGCGATGGTTGTATGATTTGCATGGGCAATAGTATAAAGGGTTTCACCACTTTTGATTTTGTGTTTAGTTGTTTTCGTTGCAGCTTGTACAACCAAAGTACTCAAAGCCAAGGTAAATAATAACGCATAGATTTTTTTCATATATACTCCTACATAATAACATACTACAAGGTACAGACTTGTACACTCATACTAAAAAATATCTCACTATTGTAGCTATATACTATTAATAAAAAATAAATATGAATTTAAATCTAACTTAAAATATAATACTTATACTTGTTTTAACCTCTCTAAAATATGGTCAGCCACCCTAAAAGCATTCGCATAAATCGTCCATGTATAAGCCACTGACCCCCCTGTAGGCATGAAGCTTGCATCTGCGACAAAGAGGTTTTTTACATCATGCGATTGACAATACTTGTTAAGCACTGAAGTCTTAGGGTCATCTCCAAAGCGACATCCCCCAGCTACTAAGTTCTGAGGAGGAGAAGAAGAGACTCCCGAATAGATGTTTTTAGCTCCCATCTCTTCAAGTATCTTTTCACATTTTTTTGCGATATATTTGCCTACTTTTACATCTTGTGGATGCCCTTCTACACGAAGTTTCCCTACAGGCATCCCATATTTGTCTTTATGCGTAGGATCAAGTGAGACAAAACAGTTGTCATTTGGTAGCCAATCATTAAAAATTTCAAAACGTATGTTTTTTTGCTCTGTCATACGTTTTACCACTCGCTCTCCCAATGCTTCACCCCATACTAACTTACCATTTTCGTAGTTATTTTTACGTGCACGAGAAATGATGTTTTGATGTTCAAACATAAATTCAACTGAACCACCTTTAAATTTACCGTCCCACCAATGATCTATAAAATACCAGTCAAGTACCGTACGATTGATAAAAAGTCCTGTGGTCATAAGTTCATCAAACTTTATCTCTTTGAGACTCTCTTTATGTAGTTCTCCTTGTCCTGACCCTCCACCAGAAAAGATAAGGTTTTTACCAAGCTCCCCAGAACTATTTCCTAGCCCCTCAGGATGATGTTTATTTGCAGAGTTTAACAGTAGCCTTGCAGACTCATGTGCCTGAGCAGCGACCACAAATATCTTGCCCTCTATCTGTTTCTCTTTTCCTGTAATAGTATCTACCACCACCGCATAACTCACTTCATCTTTACTCTTGGTATGGAGATACTTTACATGGGTGTTTGTCAAAAGTGTCAAGTTTCCTGTGGCTAATGCTGGTTTTAATAATGCTTCACGTGAACTTCCTTTTGCTCCAGAACTACACCCATAACTCCCACAGAAATTTGAGTAATAACAGGCATCACGTCCAGGTTTCGTTTGTGAAAGTACTGCTCGTGGTGTTACAAGTGGTGTGACCCCAAGTGAATGACATGCTTTGTCAATCAACTTGACAACCCTGTTTTCTTTTGTTGGTGGCTGGGTAAAGTTAGGCGTACTTCTCTTCGGCTCATACGCATGAGATTCATAATGCCCAGAGATGCCTACCAACTCTTCTGCCAAGGCATAATAAGGCTCTAACTCCTCATAACTTATAGGCCAATCTACAACATTGGCTCCTTTTATCTCTCCATACTTACTTTTAAGTCTAAAATCATCAGGGTGTAAACGATGTAACATCCCAGACATAAGATTAGAAGACCCTCCTACAATGTTACCATTCCAAAAGCTCCATCCTGACTCATACGTAGGGGTAGAGACCCATTTGCCATCTACCTTTTCTTCTATGGTATGGTACTCATCAAATAAGCTTGGCGTAACCAAGTCTCTACGACAATACGCTAACTCATCTTTAGAAAATTCTTCTTTTTTTACTAACCGACCTTTTTCTAAAACAGCCACTTTGTACCCTGCTTTACACAAAGTATAGGCTACCGCACCCCCACTTGCTCCTGAACCTATTATCACCACATCATACATACTCATGACTCCATATACTTTGTCTTAGGACGAGGGAAACCACCATATGCTCCTAGAGCTTTCCATCCACTCTCTTTTATGTTTGCTCCATATATTGGGTCTGAAAACATTCCCTCCATTGTGAGTGTCATCATACGTGACAACCATGTACTTCCATAATTTGTCATCTCATAATCACGCAGTGCTTTCTCTTTTTCTATACGATTCATAGAGGTAAATTTTCCTTTTTCTCGACGCATTAACTCTTCTGCACCTTCTACTACAAATGCTTTAATATCTCTATCGAAACTTTTATGTGTTATCGTCTCGTACAAAAATGTAGTCACATGCATAGAACGTGCAGAAGGAATTTTACTTCCTTTTGGAAACATATGTTCTTGTACGGCTGTAATGGTTGATTTTACTGCTTTAAACTCTTTTTCAAAGTCTGTTGTCCTTTCTGCTTTAACATAAGAAGACAAACCTAACAATGAACCTAGTATTAAAAATTTTCTTCGTTTTATTCGCATAAAAAACACCTTTTTTATATTGCTTGTTGATAGTATCATATTGTCTCTTTGTGTACTTTAAGTGCACGCAGATAAATTTAGTACACATGGGTTACACGGACTAAATATTATACTAACAACGTCAAACAAATTAAATAAATAGATAGGAGACAAATATGAAAAAGTTAATTTTTTCTTCATTGCTAGGATTTGCACTTGTTGCATTCACAGGATGTACCACAGGAAATGATGCATCAGTATCTAAATGCAATGGTGCAAAAAAATGTCAATCAAATAGCAAATGTGGTGATGCAAAACAAGCTGCAAAAAAATGCGATAGCACCAAAAAATGTGCTTCCTCTGGGAAATGTGGTAAATAATTTCTATAGATAACTATAGTATATGAAAGGAGTTAAGATGATTAAAACTATCTATCCACTTAGTAAAAATATTCTTAGCCAAGGACAGAGTCTATCTTTGTTTTTTGCCCGTATTGCCGTTGCCTATGGGTTTTACGAACCTGCCATGATGAAATGGGATGATATGACACAAACCGCAAATAATTTTGCAGGCTATGGCATTCCTTTCCCCACATTAAATGCTTATTTAGCAGGGACAGCTGAACTCTTAGGGGTTATACTTTTGGCACTTGGTCTCTTTACGAGACTCATCTCTATCCCTCTTATCATTGTTATGATTGTAGCAATCGTAACAGTCCATATTCCCATGGAACATGATATTCTTGGGGGTATTCCTCTATATTACATGTTATTTTTAGCCCTCTTTGCTTCACTTGGAGCTGGAAAACTTAGCTTAGATTACCTACTTTTTGGTGAAGAGCAATAAACAAAGGAAAAACAATGAAACAACTACTTATATTACTTGGAGCACTCTCACTTGTATTTACACTTTCAACAGCTGAAGGTAAATGTGCTGAGGGAAAAGCCTCACAAGAGATGAAATGTGAAGCGGGTAAATGTGCTGGTGCTGACAAACAAGAGATGAAAAAGAAATGTGCAGATGGAAAAGCAGCCGAAAATAAAGATGCTATGAAATGTGAAGCAGGCAAATGTGGTGGTACTGAAAAGAAAGCCCCTGAAAAAGGTAAATGTGGTGAAGGTAAATGTGGATAATCTACCCAACCCCTTTCAACATTAAGCTCCTATATCTAAAGAGATAGGAGTTTTACCTCACTTTCATAAATCATTGTATAATGTATCTATAATTATAAAGGATAGATATGAGATACTTACTACTCACACTTATTTTACTCCTCTCATTTACAGGTTGTCAAGATAAAAAAAATGACGCTAAAAAACAAGCTGCACATGATGCTAAAATAGTGGCAGAAACAAGAGCAAAAGTACTGGCTGAAGTAAAAGCCAAAGAGATTGCAGAAAAAAAACGTGAACAATCAAAAACCCCCACACAAATCAACCAAATGGGTATCGATATGCATAATGGGACTATCATCATAGATACCAATAAAACCAAAGATTTTTTCAATGCACTCAATCAAAAAATGGAGACTAAAATCAAAAAAGTCTCAGAAGATTTACAAAAAGGGATACTCAACCTCCAAGAAGAGGGAATACAAATCAACGAAAACAGAGTAAGCATTGACTTAAATAAAACAAAAAATCTTTTGGAAACATGGGGACAAAGAATACAGGTTTTTGCCAAAGAATTTGATGATGTCACGAAAAGTTTAGAGATAAATACGAGTAAAGGAAATTAATGCAACAGATAGATATGAACTCTGATGAATTTCAGGTAGAACTAGAAAAAACAGGAAAATTTGTAGATAAAGTCTATAAACAATTTGGCTGGGTTCCTAACCCTAATGAAGAAGTCAACGAAGGTGTAGCCATGGGGCTTGCACGCAATAAACTCATCTACGGGAAACGCTTTTGTCCATGTTTTATGGTCATAGGGGAGACAAAAGAGGAACAAAAAGCTGCAGATAACCGCATCTGTCCCTGTACTCCTGCCATAGAAAAAGAGATACCTGAGGATGGGCTTTGTCACTGTGGTATCTTCTGTACACCAGAGTACGCAGCAGCACAAGCACAACACGACGAGATAGAAGAAGTGGTACATACACACTCAAAAGGTCTCACAAAAGAACAAGCAGAAGTACTCCTTAAAGAAGAACAATTAGATGGTGACGAACTAGAAGCCCTCATAGAAGCAAAAAAACTAGGTATGATTGACTTTACGCTTGTAGATACAAGAGAGTATATGGAGTACCAAATGGGTCACATCGTTGGTACTGACGTACTTGTACCTACTTCACAGTTTTACGCGAAAGTAGAAGAAGAACTTGCAAGTAAAAAAACAGAAAACATCATCGTCTACTGCCACTCAGGAAGCAGAAGCTATCAAGTACAACATGCCATGAAAGGGATGGGTTTTGAAAATGTCTGTAACCTACGCCCAGGAATTATTGGCTTTTCTGGAGAGACACAGAGAGGGTAAAGGAACTTTAATATAATAAACTTATCCTCTATTTATCAAGGAAGTGAGTAGTCGCGACAGTGGTCACATTTTCTTTTTTTGGATTCGTTTTTTGCTTTGTTGTGAAACAAAGAAAAAAAGGAATGAAGAAAAATCAAACCATATTTAAAACAATAATAA
>JAMONG010000202.1 GCA_027066595.1 Sulfurovum sp. | reverse complement strand
TTTACATCGGTGAGTAAGTCGAAGTTGTATTGGTCATTTACACGTCCTGCTTCTACAAAGGCTACAACTTGAAACCAGTCTACTGCTACAGGAACGAGAGAATTTTTCTTTAAAGGATTGTAGTTAAGTGTGACACGGTATTCAGCGGTAGCATAAGCAACTGCTTTATCTGAGAACCTATTGATTTGATAGCCTCTCATACGGTTAAGGCCACCTAGCCTTGCTCCTTCCCAAGTAGGAGGACGGTGTGCATCTATACCTGGAGCTATTTCATTCTCTTTATCCCATGAAAAAGAGTATCCTGTCCATAAACTTAAGGCTAAAACATTTTGTTGTGAAAATGAAAAAGTATCTAGGGTATAGTATTTGTTGAATTTAAATTCTAAAAAGTCCCAACTCTGTAAAGAATCTCCTTTGCCAAAATCTTTGGAGTATTGAAGTTCAAAATAATACCCTCGTGATGGATTGAGGTCAAAGTCTGTGTTGTCATGTGTAAGGAAAAGACGCAACCCATTGGTGTTCCATACAGGGGTGGATGTAGTTGTTGCATTTTCCCATAATTCAAAGGCAGACCAGTTTTCAAAGCTATCTTCTTGGTAAAATGTTTTGAGTCCTATGGATGTTCTACCTGTAAGAAAAGGTGTACCATTCCCATAACTTTCTCTCCCTTGTGCAAAACCATCTTTAAGTGTATATAAGCCTTCAGGATTATCTACACCTTCACCTATAGGTAGTACATACCTAAATGTAGTGTTGAAAAAGTTTGATTCACCTGAAGTAGTAAGTCCTTTATCTTGTTTAGAATCATTATTTCCTTGAAGATAGTATCGCTGTTTTGGAAAATAACTTTTTAAAGAGAGAAGAGAGAAAAAAAGTCTTTTTGTAAAAGGCATTTTATAATTTGAAAAGGCTAAAAAAGCACCTTTAAAGTTTGCTTCATCTGCTTGACCATTGGTTATTATCTCTTCTGTAGTCCCACCAAAAATGGATGCAACTAAAGTGGTTTGAGGTTGAAATAGACCTTGTTTAATAAAACCTAGTCCTCCTGCTAGTCCAGTCGCATCACTAGAAAAAGCGTAAGGAAAAATAATCCAATCTTTACTTTCTGTAATATTATCATCAGATGCTTGAAGTGTTTGTACACATAGAAGAGAGCTAAAGAGGGTTAAGTATAGTTTGTTTTGAAGTTTCATATTTTAATTATATCTAAAAGCTTATAAAGTGTTATTTTTTAGGTTATAATAACTCTAATTATATGTGAGGATTTAAATATGGAAATGAAAAAATGTAATACACTAGATGAAGCAAGAGTTGAAATAGATGCTGTAGATAGAGAAATAGTTGAACTTATAGCAAAAAGAAATGAATATATAAAACAAATAGCACACTTTAAAACATCTGTAGAAGAGGTAAAAGCAGAAGATAGAATCTCTGATGTTATTTCAAAGGTACGGGCACAAGCTATTTCACTTGACCTTTCTCCAAACCTCATAAATGACCTTTATGTTCGTATGATTGATGGGATGGTAGAGAGTGAGATATCTGAATTTAGAAATGCAAAAGGACTGTAGACTCACTCTCTACAACAGTTCTTTCATAACCTCTGACAAAGAGGAACAAGGCTGTGTACTGTTCTACACAAAGAGTATGTTACTATATATGTATAGAGAATATACTCAAAGGTGAATCATGAAGATATTGTTGTTAGAAGATGATGTTATTTTACAAGAGATTA
>JAMONG010000201.1 GCA_027066595.1 Sulfurovum sp. | reverse complement strand
TGCCATGATGCCTCCCTCTTTGTCCATATGTATGAGTGTTGTGGGGTCTATGGCAGAGGCATCGAAGATGTAGTCAAGTCCTAGTCCAAAGAGTATGCTTCCTATGATGATGCTTCCAAGGTAGATGATGAGAGACTTTGTGCCAAGCATCTTTTTTACCACACCGATGGTGACAGTGTTAGTTGCAGGTCCAGCAGATAAAAAGACAAACGCTGCACCAGCACTCACTCCACTTAGCATAAGCCCTGCTGCTATGGGTAACGATGCTGTGGCACATACATACATAGGTACTGCGATAATGATAACCAAAAGGTAAGAGAGCCATGAGTTGTCTGAGAGTAGTTCTGCAAGATTATCAGGGATGGCTACCGTGATGAGTGCACCCAAGATGAGACCCCAAAAGAGTGGCTTAGCAATATCACCAAGTAAAGTACCAAAGGCATACTTCATCGCACCCATAAATGAAAACTTTTTCTTTTCATTGCTGGCACTTGAACAACAAGAACTTATACCTGTATCACATGATTTTTCTTTTATATTGAGGGCAGATATAGAATCTGCCCCTATGGGTTTTAATGTTGAGAATGTAGGGGTAGATACCTTATTATCTACCCTTTGTTGTATCTCATTTGTTTCTTCTTTGTCAAAGATATTGGTAAGTATACCTGCTACCATGGCTATTATCATAGAGGTGATGGCACGATACACGGTAAATATCCACCCAAAGATGCCGTACGTTGCCATAATAGAATCTACACCAGTAATAGGCGTAGAGATAAGAAACGAAAGTGTTGCACCCTTAGATGCTCCAGATTTTTTAATGGAAGTAGCAAGAGGGATGACACCACAAGAACAGACAGGAAGAGGGATGCCAAAAATGGTAGATTTAAGTACAGAAGAGACATTGTCTTTTCCTAAATGTTTAGTGACGATACTATCTGGTACTAGCTCATGAAGTAAGCCTGCAAAAAGTAAGCCAAAAAGTATATAGGGAGCCATGGCAAGACTAAGCTGCCAGAGTGCTTCTAAAAAATGAGTGATTTCCATTGTATATCCTTATCGTTAGAATATATCAAAGTTATCTTAAATACAAATAGCCTGTTTTGTCTTCTCTTGGTTAAGCTTTTTGATGAGTTTTGTGGAGAGTTGGGTATAGCGTTCCTCATCTAGGTTAAGCTCTTTTTGTAAAGTATTTATGTCTGTACCTTCTGCCCATGCCTTAAGAAGTTTTAGCTCTTTTTTGGTGAGTTTGAGTTTAAGTGATTCGAGTAGTTCATCTTCATTTTTAAGAGGATTTACCAGCTTTTTGATGTGTTTTTCTATTTCCATGCTAAGTGTTAACAATGTTTTTCCTATTTTGTAAAATTAAGTATCATAATGTAGCCTATGCCTGCCATAAGGATAGTGCCAAATACGTTGAGTGCCATGTTGGCAAAAGCTTGTGTGTAGTGTCCAGACTCTAACAAAAAAAAGCTCTCTATGGCAAAGGTAGAGTAGGTCGTAAGTGCCCCTAATATACCTGTAACCATAAAGGTCTTGATGTGAGGAGAGAGCGTAGTGTTAAAATGAAAATAGGCAAAGAGCATACCGATGAGCAGTGAACCTATAAGATTGACTGCCAAAGTACCCAGAGGGAGAGCATGCACAAAACTTTTGTTTACCGCACCATTAATGAGCAGTCGTAAAGTAGCACCGATAGCACCGCCACTAGCGACTGCGAGAATAGTGAGTGTATTCATCATCTATGACCTTTTGCATATCATCTTTTAGTTTATTAAACCACTCTTTATCATCACTTTTTACATTGATACTTGGTAAAAAAGTATATTTGACAGTACCAGAGTGTCCTGTACGTACGTGTTCATTAAGTACCCATTTACTCCCCGTAATGACGATGGGTTGTACACGAAGTTCTAGTTTTTTAGCAATGAGGTTTGTGCCTTGCTTAAAACTAAGAAGTGGCTGTTCATCACTTCTTGTACCCTCTGGAAAGATAGCCACAGGACGGTGTAGTACCTCTTTTGACTCTTCTACATCTTTAATGAGTTTACGAAGTCCTGCTTTGTTGCCACGGTCAAGTGAAATCATCTCACCATGACGAAGTAGGTTCCCAAACCAAAGTGCATCAAAAAGCTCTTTTTTTGCTACCCATCTGACATGATTGTTCTGTAATGCTTCAAACCCGATGATGTCGACAATCCCTTGATGGTTCATCACATACATGTCTGCACTTGTATCCATCTCTCCTACTTGTTCTAGCTTGCCACCCATCATAAAAAGAGTCAAACGGTTAATATGATGTACGATAGTACTTTTATACTTACCAAAAAGCATCAAAGCGGGTATCATAAAGACAGCCGTGTTAAAAGAGATGATAAATGCACCCCAATAAAATCTAATTTTGGCAAATATTTTCATTTTTGATCCATCCTATGATTCCTTCTTTATACTCTACTTTTTTGTAGCCATTACGTTCACCTAGTAAAAGTGTATCAAGTTTTTCATCTATCTTGGTACTGGTCGTACTTGTAGGGGTAGGGAGTATGTAGAGTGGTGCACCTTGCTCTACACATATTTTTTTATGTGGTATGAACAAGGTTAAAAGTGTGATAAACGAAATCACCGTAAAGACAAGATAGAAGAAATCTCTCTTCACTAAAAACATGAGTAAAAAGAATACAGCTAAAGTAATAAGCGTATATTTTTTGAGTTTCTCAAAACTATCTTCTTTAGGGTTTAGGTCTGACTGCGTAGTAACAGAAGCATCTTCAAGTACGATGGGTATTTCCATAAAAACATACTGCTTTTTGATGGTGTTAAAGTAAGTAAATTTAAGTCGTTTCTCTTCTACGGGAAGTACCACATAAAACTCAGCACGTACCTTGGCAAACTTACGTTCTATGTTCTCAACACCCGACTCAATCACATCTTTTAAAACCATCTCTTCAATGTTCGCTTCAAAAGCTTCAAGTGAGAGTGTTACGATGTGGTTTTTTTCATCATAGTTTGAGACTTGTGAGTTTTTAAGTTTCATATCGGCTGCGAGTACCCCACAAAAGTCTTTTCTTGGTTTGAGCGTGTTGATAAAGATGTTTTGTGCAGGAAAACTTGCTTCTACCATAGAAGAAGATATAGAAAGAGGAGGAATGCGAATATCTGTCGTTTTTGCTTGAAAGTAAAAAGTATAAAAACTGTCATTACCGTTGCGTATGACTAGAGGGGTTGAAAAAAGGGGCTGGGCATCGCTTGAACTCTCAAAAGTAAACTGCGGAAGTTCTGTACTACTGTCACCTATGCCTATGATAGTCACAGGAAACAGCTGATGCTCATAGACCTTTTTTGGCACATAAGAGTATTTGTATTCTACTTGTGCACTCAGTAGTGTTGTAAAGAAAAGTATCATCCCTACGAACAGATGAAGAGTGCGTACCCCTACCATTAGGCTTCAAAACCTTTAAGCATACGCACACCATCTTCACTACCTAAAATGGCTTCTAAAGCACGTTCAGGGTGAGGCATAAGACCAAAGACATTTTTATCTTCATTACAGACACCAGCGATGGAAGTGACTGAACCATTTACCACTACAGGGTTTCCTTTGCTGTCTGAATAGCGAAGGAGTATTTGACCATTCTCTTCAAGTTTTTTAAAGCCTGCATCGTCAATATAGTAGTTTCCATCGGCATGTGCTATGGGAATGTTAAGTACTTCACCATTTTTACACTGGTTTAAAAAGGCATTGTCACTGTTTATGACACAAAGATTTTGGTGTTTAGAGATGAAGTGTAAATCATTGTTCCGTTTTAATGCCCCTGGCAACAGTCCTGCTTCTGTAAGGATTTGAAAACCGTTACAGATACCTAGTACTTTACCACCTGCATTGGCATAGGTAGTCACTGCTTTCATTACAGGAGAAAAACGTGCGATAGACCCTGAACGCAAGTAATCACCATATGAAAAGCCACCAGGAACGACTACTAAGTCTATGTCTGTAGGCAGTGTTTCATTCTCATGCCATACAAGTTGGGTACTATGCCCTAACTTTTCAAATGCATACTGGGTATCAAACTCACAGTTTGTCCCAGGAAATCTTAATACGGCTACTTTCATTCGTTTATCTCTATACTATAATCTTCAATAACCGTATTGGCTAACAGTGTCTCACACATCTCTTTGACTTCTGCTTCAGCTTTAGTTTTGTCACTTGTATCAAGTTTGATAATGATTTGTTTACCAATCCTTACATCTTCAACACCTGCAAAACCCAAAGAGTCCAATGCATGATGAGCTGCTTTTCCCTGTGGGTCAAGTACACCCTCTTTTAAAAATACGTTTACTGTAGCTGTCATTGTGTTATTCCTTATCTGTTTTGAATTCTATCTAATACTTGTCTATAGGCTTCTGTAAGACCACCTAAACCTTGTCTAAATCTATCTTTATCTAACTTTTCGTCTGTGTTAGCATCCCAAAGTCTAAAATTGTCTGGGCTAAGCTCATCGATGAGTATGATGTTTCCATCTTTGTCTCTACCAAACTCTAGTTTGAAGTCTACTACCTTAATGTCAAGCTCTGCATAAAATACCGTAAGCAGGGTGTTAATACGTCTTGCCATAAAACGAATATAGTCTAGTTCATCGGTGTTGTTTACAAGATTTAAGATGAGACAATGCTGGTCATTGAGCTTTGGGTCACCCAGTTCATCGTTTTTGTAGTCAAACTCTACCAGTGTAAAAGGAAGTATCGTTTTATCGGCAATACCAAGGTTTTTACTAAGGCTACCTGTGGCGATGTTTCTTACAATCACTTCAAGTAAAATAACTTCTGCACGTTTATGTAACATATTGTTATCATCTATGGTATCTACATAATGTGTGGGGATACCCTTTTCATCTAAAAACTTAAAAAGCTCTGTGGAGATTTGGTTATTTAATGCACCTTTTCCCTCTTCACTAGACTTTTTTTCACCATTAAAGGCAGTTAAACTATCTTTAAATTCAGAGATAAGTAAGTTTTCATCTGCTGTTTCCCAAATCTTCTTTGCTTTACCTTCATAAAGCAGTTTGGTCTTTTCCATCTATCTTTTTCCTTTGTTTGTGATAATCAATGCTTTGAGTATGTCCACCGCAGACTTTAACTGAGCATCTTTATAGAGTTGTTCTTCTGTGATGATGGTATCATCTACTTTTGTTTCATTGTTCTCTTCTGAGCTGTTGGTATCTGTGGTTTTTACCGTCTCTTTTTCCATTTTTTCAAGTTCACTCTCTAAGTGCTTTTTCAAATCTCTCTCTTTAAGCATAATAGGGTCTTCTTGAAACTCTATTTTTCCTAGGTGTACCGTAATATCTGGCGTGACACCCAGTGCTTGAATGGTTCTACCACTTGGTAAGTAATAACGTGCGACAGTAAGCTTCAGTGCTTCATCTTCACCTATAGGCATCACCACTTGTACAGAGCCTTTACCAAAGGTCTTTTCACCCACAACTATCGAACGGTTATAATCTTGTAATGCCCCCGATACAATCTCAGAAGCTGACGCAGAACCACCATTGATAAGTGTCACAATAGGTGTATGTGTATCAGAGTCTTTTGTGTGTGCTTTGTAGTCAAGGTTTTCTGTTTTGACTTTCCCTTTTTGGCTTACTATTACGCCATCATTGACAAAGAGGTCTACAAGTCCTACGGCTTGGTCAAGTAGTCCACCAGGGTTATTTCTAAGGTCTAAGATAATCCCTTGGGTATTGTTATGCTCATCCATCGCCTCTTTGACACCCTTAACGACTTTTTGGTCAAACGAAGTCACATGAATGTAAAGAATATTATCTTCAATCTTTTTAGCATAGACAGATTGAATCTTTATAATATCTCTGGTAATTTTGATTTTAAGTGGTTTAGGCTCTTTTTTTCTAATAATGGTTAAAACAAGGCTTGTACCTGGTTTACCTCTCATGATTTTTACCGATTCATCAATGGTCATACCGATGGTCGCCTTATCGTTAATCTTAAGAATAATATCTCCAGATTTAACTCCCGCTCTAAATGCAGGTGTACCATCGATAGGGGCGATAACAGTTAACGCACCTTCTTTCATACCTATAGAGATACCAAGCCCTCCAAATTCACCTTTGGTCTGTACAGTAAGGTCTTTGTATGACTTTGTATCCATAAAGGTTGAGTGTGCATCGAGGTTTGTCATGAGACCTTTGAGTGCTTTGTCTACAAGGTCTGTGGTATTGACATCATCTACATACTGACTCTCTATGAGGTTAAGTATTTGTGTAAATTTTATGTAGGCTTCTAGTTTTTCTTTAGCCGTAGAGGGAGTAAATTTCTTCGCTGTCTCTTTTGCTTGGGCAAAAGAACCAAACAAATAGGCTGCCGTAAGTGTCGTTACAAGACCTGCAACAATAATTTTTTTACTTTTTTTAATCATATAATTGTTATCTCCAAATTGGTTTATAATTTTAGTTAAAAACATCTAAGAAGTTGCTTTTTAGAACTATAGCCAAGTAATGTTAATACCTATATGATACGGCTTCTATAATAATGGGGTTGTAATAGATTATATTGGATGCTGAAGTGGTGGGTCGGCGGAGACTCGAACTCCGGACCACTCGGTTATGAGCCGAGTGCTCTAACCAACTGAGCTACCGACCCGTGGTTAAAGTACATTTGCTAATGAAAATCTTTCGTTTGCAAAGTCACTTTGGAGTCAGAATTATAGCGACTGTAATCTTTAAAAGCAATGAGATTTTGTAAAATTCCAAAAATTACTGCAAAGATAATAAATGAAGTACCTCCATGGCTAAATAATGGTAAAGGTAGTCCTACCACAGGGGCTAATCCGATGACCATGTATATGTTCACGCCCATATAGACAAAAATCAAAAATGCCAGACCTGACGCAAAGACTTTTATGAGGTAATCTGTAGCGTGCCTTGCTGATATATAGAGTAGGTTAAATATGAGTAACATATAGAGTACGATGACGGTTATCATCCCTTTAAAACCTAAACGTTCACCCAAATAGGCAAAGATAAAGTCGGTAGATGAGACGGGTAAAAACTTTAGTTGTGTTTGTGTGGCATCTTCTTTTGCTTTACCCTCTAAGCCTCCTGAACCTATGGCGATGAGTGCTTGTTTTACATGGTAACTAGGCTTACCAATGAAGTCACTCACACGCTTTTTTTGGTAAGGTTTGAGCTGTCCATAAAGCAGAGGTGCAGAGAGTCCTAAGATGATGACAATAGTAGCCCATATTTTCCAGTTGATACCTACGACAAAAAGTATGCCATATCCAGTAATAAGCAGTACCAAGGCAGTACCCAAATCTGGCTCTTTTGCGATAAGATAAAAGGGCAAGATGATTAAGATGGACAACTTAATAAAATCGAAAATACCATAGCCATGTTCTGAGGGTGGTTTTCTACTGATGATATAGCCAAGCATCATAATGACTGATACCTTGATAAACTCTGAGGGTTGGAGTGTTACTCCTGTACCAGGGATTTCTATCCACCTTTGTGCACCGAGTATGGACTTACCTATGAACTCTACAGCGATGAGAAGGGCAAGGTTCCCTACATAAAACAGAGGTACAAACCACCACAAAATCTGCCTCCAAGGTATAAATGCAGAGACCACAAATACAAACGAGGCTATGGCATAATAGACCATCTGCTTATGAAAGAGATGGGGGTTTATTTCTTTAATAAGATAAGAAGAGAGAACAAAAAGTGGTACAACTTGTAGCATTAAGAGGTAAGAAAAATGTTTAAAAATACGCTTATCAAAATCAAACCATGATTCCATTTGAATTCCTCTTTTTTATGACTGAATTTGGGTATTATATCTAAAAGCCTCTAAGGAGTATCATGCTTGATTTTTATAGATTTAGACACTTTGAAGAGTCTCCACAGCTACTGCATGCCGTGACTACCAAATCTAGGGCTTTTTCTTATGATTTTAGTTTGGCACTCCATACGGGCGAAGCCCCTAAAAGTATCATAGACAATAGAAAACATTTAGCCAGACAGATACAAACAGACAAAGCACTACATTTTATAGTGGCAAATCAAACCCATAGTGATAATATTTACTGTATCAAAAAAGAAGAAACTAAAGGTTGGGAAGGCTTAAGTGATGCGGTAGAAGAGTGTGATGCACTCATTACCGACATACCAAACGTAATGCTTACGATTTTAACTGCTGATTGTGTTCCCATTTTACTTTTTGACCCTAAAAAACGTGTGGTAGCTACCATTCATGCAGGGTGGAGAGGTACAGTATCTGAGATAACACGCAAAACAGTAGAGAAGATGAAAAGTGTATATGGTTCAAAGGCAGAAGATATCTATGCAGGTATCGCACCCTCTATAGGGAACTGTTGTTATGAAGTGGGAGAGGATGTTGCCAAACATTTTACTAGCATACCCCATGCCTATCAAGCCAAAGAAGACAAATATATGCTAGACCTACCCACTATCAACAAAGAGCAGTTACTCGCTTGTGGGCTAAAAGAGAAGCATATTGAGATGTCTAACATCTGTACGGCTTGTGAAGTAGAACGTTTTTTCTCCTACAGAAAAGAGCAGGGGTGTT
>JAMONG010000200.1 GCA_027066595.1 Sulfurovum sp. | reverse complement strand
AGCAACTAGTTGCGTGAGCCTACTGCTGAAGTAAACATAGTGTTAGCGTAAGTGAAACAGAGCTTTTGCTCTGTTTACGGTCTATTAAATAGTATCCTGCACCTAAAAGAGTGTATATAAAAGCATTAAAAGCAGTATAAAATGACTACTTTTATTTTTAAATAAGGTTGATTTTGCTATAAATACGTTAATAAATGCCAAAAGCGGAAAAACTTTAAGTTTTGAAACTTTTTTGATTGGAAAAGAATGAGAATATTAACCGTAGGGTTTAATGACGAATATGTTAAAGAACTTGAAAAAGAATTAGAAAAATATTTTATCTGTATTGTTGACAATGCAAAAGATATGTACGATGCAACAAACTTTACTGACTTTAGACACTATGAACTTGTAGTCATCGTAGATGAGGGTGTAAAGTTTTCACTAGAGCGTTATGTGAATGAAGTGAAAAAGAAAAAGAGTGAAACGAAGATTATCATCTTAACTTCAAACATTCAAGCACAGTCGGGCTTCTTTAATCTTGGGGTAGATGATGTCGTGTATCATCACTGTGACCACCCCGATCTTATAGCTGCACGTGTACTTTCAAATATGAGACACCTTTTTGGAACACATGTAAACATCGAAAAACTTGTCATTGACATCGCCAATAAAAAGATAGAGTATGATGAAAAAATAGTTTCTCTTAATGGTAAAACATTTGATATTTTGGCATACCTTGCACTGCGTAAGCAACGCGTATTTTCAAAAGATGAGATAATCAATGCACTTTGGGAAGAGCCTGAGTACGTGAGTGATAACACAGTTGAAGTTGCCATTAATCAGATTCGTAAACGGTTAAAGAGTATTCTTGGTTTCCAAGTAATCCATACTGTGCGTAGACGTGGATATAAATTCTCATATTAATCTCTTCTTCATTGGGTACGTTTCTTAATGTACCCATTTAATTTCTTTATTAAATCACCTTATTTTTTTGCTATAATCTTTGTAAATTATTTATAAGGTTGTCTCATGAAAAAACTCATTATTACACTTATCTCTGTACTTGTGGTACTTGCAGCACTGTTTACCTATGTTCTTTACACGGAAGGTTTCTTTGATACACTTCACGATACACCCCAAGGTGAGTTAGAACCATTCCAAATGAAATGTGAAGCAGGCAAGTGTGCAGCAGGTAAATGTGCAAGTGGAAAAGCACCTACAGAAAAACCTGTAAGTAAATAGTATGTTACTTCAAACACACCTAAAAATAGAGACTGCGTTATGTGGGAAAGTCACTAAGTTAGAAGAAGGATATGCAGAAGTATTATTGCATACTACGCAACAAATGACTGCAGACTCTCAAGGTTTAGTACATGGTGGCTTTATATTTGGTGCAGCTGACTATGCTGCAATGTCTGCGGTCAATGACCCTTATGTTGTACTTGGTTCTTCTGATTCTAAATTTATAGCACCTGTTAAGGTAAAAGATGTCGTACATTTTAAGGCTAAGGTTTTTACTGCCAAAGGTAAGAAAAAAGTAGTAGCAGTTGATGCTTTTGTGTCTGAAAAATTAGTTTTTGAAGGAAGTTTTACCACATTTGTTTTAGATGAACATGTATTAGCTTAAATCGTCCGTTTTACTTGGTCTATCCAGTAGGGCATGATATTTTGTTCTGCTTTAAGTGTGGTTTTTGAACCATGTCCAGGGTAGATGGTGTAGTCTTCTTCAATGAGCATCGCTTTTTTTAAACTTTTTACCATTTCGT
>JAMONG010000199.1 GCA_027066595.1 Sulfurovum sp. | reverse complement strand
GAAGAGATAACTGAAAATCCAAAAAATCCAATTTTCATACTTTACAATTCTTTTAGAACAATTAGTTCTTAATTTATCTAAAAGGATACACAATGAACAGAAGAAAATTTTTAACTTTGAGTGTTGTAACGGCACTTAGTTTACCCATAGCTGCTTTGGCTACAGATTATAGAATGGAAAAACCTACAGCTTGGACTGCACATACAGTAGATGATGCCATAAAGGCACTTTATGGTGATGTGAAGTTAGTGCAGAGTGATGCAATTATTTTGAAGATGCCCAAGCTTGCTTCCAATGGTGGTGCAGTGCCTATAGGTATTAAGACAGACATTAAAGCAAAGAGTGTTTCACTCTTCCAAAATGCCAATCCAGAGAGTGCAGTGGCTGTTTGGAGTGTGCCAGAGGATGGCATCATAGATTATGGATTTAAGATCAAACTTAAAGGTGGCGACAACAAGAGCATCAAAGTAACCGTTATTGTGGAGGGCTTGGATGGAGTTTTTTATACGAAGAGTGCTTCTGTGCAAGTTTCAAGTACAACATGTGAAGGATAGATCATGGCAAATATGAAAATAAAAGCAAAAGAGAAAGACGGTATCGTAAAGGTAAAAGCAAAACTTACTCATGAGATGATGACTTATGCAGCAGCCCAAAAAAAAGGTAGAGAGGCAAACTTCATTACTCATGTGGTAGCTAAGGTAGATGAGAAGATAATTTATGAACTCTCTTCAAGCCAATTCATCTCTAAAGACCCTATCTTGAAGTTTAAGTTTCATGGTAAAAAGGGTGAAGTTTTAGAGATAACATGGACAGACATGTCTGGTAAAAAAGTAGCGGAGTCAAAGAAGATTAAATAATCTTTCCTTTTGATATAATGGCGTATGAAACAAATCACCCTCATACGCCATAATGAAGTTTAAGCCTCCTCCTTTTTAAAAAACAACACATACAAGCCTGGTAAAACCAAAAGTGTAAGTATGGTAGAAGAGATAATTCCCCCAGTAACAACTACGGAAAGGGGATACTGAATCTCAGAACCTACACCTGTGGCATAAAGCAATGGTAAGATACCAAAGAGTGTGGTAAATGCTGTCATGAGTACTGGTCTTAGGCGTAGCAAAGTGGCATCTTTTACAAGGTCTATGGTTTTAACGGTAGGGAACTTCTTACGAAGCTCATCTATAAATGAAACCAAGACTATACCGTTAAGTATAGCGATGGCAAAGATGGCTATGAATCCAACTATGGCAGAGACTGAAAGGTAAATGTCTGCTACTAACAGTGCAACTATCCCACCCATAAGACCTAGAGGTACACCTAGTAAGATAAGGAATGCTTTTTTAAAGGAGTTAAACGCAGTATAGAGTAGTAGCATGATAAGTAAGAGCGTAATAGGAATAATCATCGCAAGTACCTCTGTGGCTTCTTGCATATTTTTAAAGTCACCTGCCCATGTGATGTAGTAACCATCAGGAATCTTTACACTCTCTTTTATCTTCTTGTCTGCTTCGGATACAAAGGTAGCGATGTCTCTGCCTTCTACTTCCATAGAAAGTACCATATAACGGCTCAAATCTGCACGTTTAATGAATGCCGGACCTTGAACAACTGTGATGTCACACACTTCATCAAGACTTACCACTTTACCGCTAGTTGAACGTAGTATAAGGGATTTGAGTGCATTGATGTCTTGTTTTGCATCTTTTAGTTTGGCTACTATGGCAAAACGCTTGACACCCTCTATCTTT
>JAMONG010000198.1 GCA_027066595.1 Sulfurovum sp. | reverse complement strand
TATCTACCCTTACTATAGAGTTCAACACAACATCCACCAGAGAGTACTGTCTCTATGCCCTCTTTTTCTAAAGCCTCACAAACAAAAGCAGCCAGCTCTTCCATGCTCATCTCTTTAATACTTTTCATAAAGGTTTCCCTGTTCTTCTAGGACGTTTTCGTTGCTTGGTCAATCGTTCTTGCTCAGCAGGACTATAAAACTCTCGTGCCTTCTCTAACAAAGCAAGTAACTCATCTTTAAAGGCATACCTTGGATTTAACATAAAAAGTCTTGTGCGTCCAACTGTCTTACTCACAAGTATACCACCTACCTCTAAACGCTCTAACTGTTTTTTTATAGGGTCTACACTACTTCCATAAAAATCTGCTATTTTTTTAGCATACCCCTCTCCATTAACATCTATGTACTGTAACACACGTTCACGGTTTTTAGAACCAAATAATTCATCTAACATAAGTACTCTTTTCTAGTCTTTATAAACTACTTTATAGTTTTTAATAACTACATTATAGTTTATATATACCAAAATGTCAAATTACGCTTCTTGTAACACACCCAAAAACGCTTCCCCATACCGCTCAAACTTCACTTCACCTATGCCATGTACAGCTAACATTTCCACTTTATTTTGTGGTTGTTTGTTACTCAGGTCTTTAAGTGTTTTGTCTGAAAATACGATGTAAGGTGGGATGCCTTTCTTCGTGGCTATCTGTGTACGTAGGTCTCTTAACTTGTCGTACATGTCAACATCGTAGTCATCGAAGTAAGTTACTTTCTTTTTAGACTCAGCCAGTTGAACTGTGAGGCGTTCTTTTTTGAGGTCTATGCTGTGTGCACCTTTGATGACCTCTGCCCCAAACTCTGTCAACTTATACACTTTAAACTCCCCTATGGCTACCGCACCAAGCTCTAAAAGCTTGTCACCTATAGTAAGCCATTGGTTCTTGGTATATTCGTCTCCTATACCGTAAACTGACAAGCTGTCATGTCCATTTTGTAGTAGACGTTGTTCTTTAGAGCCTTTGAGTACATCTACAATGTAATGTAGCCCGAAACTCTGTTCTGTTCGGAGTATGGCAGAGAGCATCATACGAGCAGCCGTGGTGATGTCAACCTTTTCTGACTCTGGTGCGGTACAGTTGTCACATTTTGTACCACATGACTCTATACGGTCATCAAAATAGGCTGCAACACTTTGGTGTCTACAGTTCTCTGAGTTGGCAAATCGTACCATGGCATCTAACTTGTTAAATGCATGTTCTTTGTAGGGTGTTTCAGGTAAGTCCTCTATAAATGACTTTTGTTGCACGATGTCTTGTGCAGAGAAAAGAAGTAAAGTCTCAGACTCCACACCATCTCGTCCTGCTCGTCCTATCTCTTGGTAAAAGTTTTCTATGGTTTTAGGGAGTGTCATGTGGACAACAAAACGAATGTTTGACTTGTCTATCCCCATACCAAAGGCGATGGTGGCAACAACTATCTGCACACGGTCTGCAACGAAGTCTGCATAGGTAGCATTTTTCTCTTCTGTCGGTAAACCCGCATGGTACGCTTTGGCTTCTATGCCTTTACCTTGTAAGAAACTCGCTATAGCTTCTGTAGACTTGCGTGAAAGTGTATAGATGATACCTGCTTCATTTGTATGAAGCTTCAAAAACTCCAAGAGTTGCTGTCGTCCATCTTTGATACGGTGTCGTGCATTGATACTTAGATTTTCTCTAAACAGCGAACCTCTCACCCGTTTAGGATTAACCAGTCCTAAGTTAGTGGCAATATCTTGTTCTACTGCGTTAGTAGCCGTAGCGGTAAATGCTGCTATGGGTGTGGTAGAAAACTGCTCTTTAAGCAGAGACAAACGTCTATAATTTTCTCTAAACTCATGCCCCCACTCCGACACACAGTGTGCTTCATCTATGACAAAAAAGTTGATGGGAAGTTGATGTAGCATGTTTAAAAAGTAAGCATTGGTCAAGCGTTCAGGTGCAACATAAAGAAGTTTTATCTCTCCTGCTCGTAACTGCTGTTCTATCTTCTGAGACTCTTCTAGTGTTTGCATAGAGCTTAACATCGCAGCAGAGATGGCATTTTCTTGTAAGGCTACGACTTGGTCATGCATCAGGGCTAACAGTGGAGAGACTACCACCGTAATACCATCCATCAGTAGTGAAGGAAGCTGGTAACAAAGCGACTTACCTCCACCAGTGGGGAGTATCATCAGTACATCTTCGCCGTTTGTTATGGCATCTACCACCTCTTCTTGCAAAGGGCGAAAAGCATCATGTCCGAAATAGTGTTTAAGGGTTTCTAATTTATTCATACTGCAAGTGTAGCGTGAAAAAGTATAAGAGAAGAAAAATATGTCATATTGACATATTTTTAAGAAAATTTATAGCCAACACCCCATACAGGGTGAAAATAATTTTGCTCATTTTGAGGGTCTATCTTGTTTTTAAGTCTATTGATAGCGACATTTACTGCATTGTCATTGACCCCTTCACCTTCCACACCCCATACCTCATCACGTAAAAAATCTCTTGTGAGAGGCTTGTCAATGTGTTTCATAAAGGTATGTAAAAGTTTAAATTCCAGATTGGTTAAAGGGGTGAGTGTACCATTTACAAACAAATCTTTTTTAGTTAAATCTATCGTAAGTAGCTTATGTTTGAGTCTGCTTTGTTTTTGTAATGCCCCAGAACGTTTGAGCAGTGCTTTGACCCTAAGTGTCAACTCTTTGGGAGAAAAGGGTTTACACATATAGTCATCTGCTCCTGCATCAAAGCCCTCTTCTAGTTCACGTTCATTGTCTTTAGCAGTAAGAAAGATAACAGGGGTATCATAGCCCACTTCACGAAGATAAGAGACAAACTCGCTCCCCTCCATGCCTGGTAAATTTCTATCTACTAACATCAAAGCTGGTGTCTCTTCTTCTAAAAACTGCTCTACATTCTGTGTTGACAAAAAACCTGTCACAGAGTACCCCTCTTTTTCTAAGTGGTACTCAATAAGTTCTAAAATATCTTCTTCATCTTCAATGATGACTATCTCTATGTTGTTTTGCATAGAGAGATTATAGCACAAAGTATTTTTTGGGGACTAGGGATTTATGATACTGAGGGGAAAGAGAGGTAAGGTCATTTTGAAGATTTATTTTTCTTCAAAATGACTAGCTTTACTTAAGCCGCTACACCTTTTAGGATAAAGAAGATAATCGCTGAAAGTATCGCAGCCGCTGGTACAGTAATAACCCATGCTGCGACAATCTTCTTCACCATGCCACGTTTGACATAGTTTTCTCGAAGTGTTCTTTTAAGACTTTTTACTTTTTTCTTCTGTGCCTTATGAGACTCTATAAGTTGTAACTTTTTTGCTGGGTCTTCAGAAGTACATGCTTCAAGTTCTGCTTTAAGTGCACGTTGTTTTTCCACTTCTATTTGAAGTTTTTCTTGCTTTGAACCCATCTCTTTAGAATCTAACCATTCACGTAAAAACCCTACACCAAAGATAGCCCCTACTGCAATATGTGTAGACGATACAGGCAAACCAAGCTGAGAGGCGATAACCACCGTAATTGCCGCTGCCATCATAATAGAAAATGCTCTAGTCTGGTCAAGTTCTGTAATCTCACTTCCTACAGTCTTAATGAGTCTAGGACCAAAAAGAGCTAGACCAATAGAAATACCTACACCACCTACAATCATCACCCATAAAGGAATCGCTGCTTTTTTTGCTACTTCCAAGTGTGTAAGGGCATCATACACAGCAGCCAGTGGTCCAACGGCATTGGCAACATCATTTGCACCATGAGCAAAAGAGAGCAGTGCCGCAGCAAAAATAAGTGGGATAGTAAAAAGTAAGTTAATCGCTTCTCTAGAGTTCTCCATACCTACAACTTTTTTACTTATTCTAGGTTTGACAATCATAAAGGTTATTGCTGCTCCTATAGCCCCAAGGATAAGTGCCACTGCAATACCAGGCTTTTTCGTTTGTGGTAAAAATGAAAATACTTCAACAATGACAGGCCATACTTTTTTCAACCCTTTTACTGTTAAATAGGTAATAAATGCTGCTGCCATAATAGCTACCAAGATAGGTACAATCTTTTTCGCGGCAGTTAGTTTGTCATCTTTATATAAGATTTGTGATTTAATCACATAAAGGAAAATCGCAGCAATCACACCACCTAGCACAGGAGATATTACCCATGAAGCCGCTATCTTACCCATAGTCCCCCATGAGACGATAGCAAAGCCTCCTGCGGCTATACCACCACCAAGAACACCCCCTACAATAGAGTGTGTTGTTGAAACTGGTGCTTTAAGCCATGTAGCGAGGTTCAGCCAAAGTGCTGCTGCCAAAAGGGCTGCTGACATTGCATAAACAAATATCATCGGGTCACCACCAAAAGCAGCGGGGTCTATAATACCTTTTTTGATAGTCCCCACAACATCACCACCTGCTACCAATGCTCCTGCTGCTTCAAAAACAGAAGCGATGATAATAGCACCACCAATAGTCAATGCCCCAGAACCTACTGCTGGACCTACGTTATTTGCGACATCATTTGCCCCGATGTTCATAGCCATATACGCACCAAAAACTGCTGCAAGGACTAAGAATCCTCCATGTGTTGCATGTGTACTAATACTACTTGCATAGTATGCAACCAAGACTGCAAAACCTGCACCAAGTATTATTTTGAATGTATTGTTCATTGATTTTCCCTCAAGTAAATAATTTGATAAAAGTATAGAAAAAAAGTATTACAATTTTGTTACTAAAAACTTTCTAACTATGTCTGCGATGAAAGTTTTCCAAGCAGGTACTCTACTTCTAAAAAGTAAGTGGCTAAGTCATAATAGTCTTTAAGCAATTTTTGTTGTACTTTTAATACAGCTATCTCTCGTTGATTTAAAAATATTAAATTCCCTATACCTTCATGAATTCTCTTCATTTCAACAGATTCAAGCTTACGCACAAGGGTTAATTCTCGCTTTGAAAACCCAATCGCTTCTTTTTTGGTTTTTATTTTTTGATAGACATTCATAATACTTGTCTCGAGTTCTCTCACAGCCTTTAATTTTTCACTCTGTTTCATAAGATTCTGTTTTTGTAAGACTTCATCCATACCACTATACTTTCTACGTTCAATCGGTAAATTAAAATTAAGTGAAACTTTATATCCCTCTTGATTAATGGGGTCATACAAGCCAGAGAACTTCATATCAAACTTTGGATACTGTGCTAAATCGTTATACGATTTTTTGAGTGCAAGTTTTTCTATCTCAAAATCAATAATTTTTAAATCTGGACGATTTTCAATCGCAATTCTAAGTGACTCTTGTACCTTAGGTAAAGATTTGTTTTTCATTGTTAAAAGAGGGACTCTAAATCGTTTAGAAAAAGTATCTGTATCTATACCTAAGTATTGAAGAAAAATATTCTTTACTATCTCATAATTATTTTTTTCATACAAGTTTTGCTGCTCACGACGCATAATAATTTGCTCTATCTCTATCTGCATCACAGCAGGGAGTTTTCCTGTTTCTATCTGTTTTTCTATAAACTCACGTGTCTTTTTTGCCTTACCCAGTAACTCTTTTTGCGTCCTAACCAACTGTTTTTGTAACAAAAGCTGATAATATATTTTACTAATATTAAAATAGAGTTTTAAAAGATTTAAATCACTTTTATGTTCTGCTTGTATCGTACTTATTTGTGCTGTTTGTATATCTACTTTATTTTTACTAATATCATAAAGTACCGAAAACAAAGGTATCTTAATAGAAGAAAGAAACTCTCCATCTTCACCTGTTTTAATATTATTGTACTCTTGTGTACCCTTAGCTCTACGGTACCCCATAGAGAGTTCAATACCATTATCTAAAGGCTTAAATAGTCCTACCTCTTCGTAAGTACCCGTTGTGGTAGGATAGTTTTTATCATCATAAAGTGCATTTAACTGTGTATCTAAAGAACCTTCATAAAAAAGTTCTCTCCCTTTAGCAACATACTGTTCACCAATCGCCTGATAATAAAAAGGATTGTCTTTATTGAGGTACTGATAGATATGCTTAGGAAGGAGTACTTCTTTTGCCTGAACTACTCCTAGACCTAAGATAAAACATATTAAGAGTTTCATAGGGCATTCTCTGGAAGGTTAACCATTTTTGGAGGTTGTGCAGCAAGGAGTCTCCACAATTCATACCAAATAGGTACTACCTGTAGTCTCACCCATACACTAGACTCTGTACCTATTCTTAAGTTCTCTTCCTTTGGCCAAGGAGCATCCTCTTTATCTTCTACTACCACTGCATAGTAAAGACCTTTTTCATGAGAAGCTTGCTCTATACTTTTTATCACACCTCCATAGGTACTATGTGCGATATCTGGCCATCCAGAGATCTGTAAGGCAGGCCAACCATAAAAGATAATACGTACTTTTAACCCTTTTTTAATCAACGGCATATTGAAAATAGGCACTTTAAGTAAAATAGCCCGTTGATGTACCTTAGGAGAGAAGTACATGACCTCTTCTCCTTTTTTCAAAAACCTATTTTGGTCTACTTGATAAATCCTCATGACATGCCCATCACTTTTTGTTACTATCTCTTTACTTAAATAACGAGAGAGTGTCACTGAACTTTTATCGATTTCTTGCTGTAATTTATTCATGCTACTTTGTGCACTTAGCAACTTGTTTTGAATAGCATTTAATTTAAGTTCTGACTCATTGCTAAAACGTATTTTCTCTTTTTGCGTGATGTTAACATCATTATAAATATTTTCGATATCTATCGTAATCTTTTCTGCTTTTGCTGCTGTCTTTAATGCACTAAATTTTTTAAGTTCTAAGTCTCTTTGAGACTCTATCCCATCCTTAAAAAGCCTTTGTGCTCTATGGTAATTTATTTTTTCAATCTCATACTGATTGGTCAATGCTTTTTGTTGTTGACGCAGTGCCTTTAGCTTATTTTGAAGTTGTATAAGTTTGGTATCATATACTTCTATACCCATCTGTATACTGTTTTTTTGTTGTTTTAAATTATCTTCAATATTTACATAGCTCTCTTTTGTATTTGCCAAGGTATTTCGATATTCTTTAAGAATACTCGATAACCTTTGTTCATAAGTATTATCTAAATCCTTCATAGAAAAAAGCTTATCACCCTTTTTTACAAATTGGTTTTCTTTTACATCAATGGAGTCTATAAAACCATCAATGGTTGCAACTATTTTATAGTTACGCTCCACAGGATTTAATGCAGTTACAGTACCAATACCTTTGACAGTCTGTTGCCAAGGCAGCCATAACAACAAAAAAATCACAGCGAAGATAATAAGGGTAATCCATACATTTCGTCCTACAAAGGGTCGTAGTTTTAAATGATTTAAGACCTTAAATTTATACATTATCGTGTTCCAACTTTCTTGAAAGTTTATTAATTTTATAAAAACCTTCCACCACATCATAAATATAATCTATCTGCTTCATAAAATCACGCATAGCATAGGTCACAGAGATAATAATAATCTCTGAGGCAACAAATTCGCCAATGGGCATCTTCCCTTCAAAAACCAAATACCCGCCCAAGATAAAAAATGAACTTAAAATAAGACCCTCCATAAAAAAAGTCAAACCAAGCTGTCTAATAATCACAAGAAACATTTTTTTTCGTGCTTCTACAAAGGTGATTAAAAGTTCATCAAGCTTTTGAAAGATATTTTCATTTTCTCTCTTATACTGAGGGATATTTTGTAAAAAATAGATGGCTTCATGTTTTGCATCTGAACGTTCAATGGCAAACAACATACCATTTCTACCCAAAAAAAGCATCACTATCACAAACATAACAATAAAAAAGATCCCTAAAAAGAACAAGTTCATATCAAATACAAATAAAAGGAGTAGACTTACGATAAGTTTAACAAAAAGAGAAGAACCATTCAATATAAGTATAGGGAAAAGCTTTTGTATAGAGATAACATCAAAAAAGTAATTCATGTACTTGTCAATCGTTTTATCTATTTCAAAATCTTTTAATTTTACAGATGATTCTGCTAACTTAATCGCATGTTGAACAAAAATTTTCTGTTCAAATTTTTCTATTATGTACTGCTTGAGCACTTGTAAAATGGTAATGCCTAAAAATATAGTAATAACAATAAAACTCAATACACTAATAGAAAGTGTAGCATGTGCTAGAACTGAGTTAATGATTATGGCTGAAGCTAAAGGGCTTACCATGAGAAGAAAAGCTTCTAAAATAGAGTAATACATGAGATAAAAAATATTCTTTTTATCATCTCTAATAAGCTTTTTAAGATGCTTCCCAACAAGTTCTGAAATACTTACTTTCGTTTCACCTGCCATTTAATTCCCACCATGATTTTATACAAAAACATAATTACACTCTAAAAATGAAGTTCTTTATAGTATAGATTTTACTTTTGAAAAATTATATCATAGTTTTATGAATAGCATGAATATATAGATATGTTTATACTTTTTTGTAGATTATGTTTGAAACACACACTTTAAGTTACACCTATCTACAGATAGGTACAACTTGATTTTATTAAAAGAACCACTGAGAAGTAACTCTAACGATATCATCTGTTCTATTTCCAGTATTTT
>JAMONG010000197.1 GCA_027066595.1 Sulfurovum sp. | reverse complement strand
GTCTGTACTGCAAGGACAGAAAGAAAAGTAAACAACACTACTGCCATAGGAATCAATGCACCCGATACACGTCTAAAGAGCATAAAAAGCAGTATCATTGAAGCTAAAAATACCAATGGAGTAAAGGTCATAGCATCATTTCCTGCTATCGCAACAAAGGCTTGTGTCATCGGTGGACCACCGTTTAACCAATATTTGTATCCTGTGGTATTTGTCTCTGCTTCTATAAGTGGCATCACTAAATCCATCATCTTTTTAGAGATGTCACCATCTTCATTTGCTTCTGCTTCTAAACGGGCAAATATCATCGTGGTTGTACCATCTTTGGAGAGGAAACTGTCGACAATTATACTGTCTGAAGTAGCTACTTTTTTACGGTTAGTAAAGTATACACCCGTAGCTTCTGATAGGTCTTCCATGATGAAGTCATCCACTAACACATCATCAGGTTTGTCTGCCTCTGCATGTACATGCTGGTAGTTGGTGATAGAGTCTACCCTATCTATATGAGGTAAATCCCAAAGTGCTTCGGTGAGCCTCTGAATACTCCCAAGGGCTTTTTTATTGAAAATACCGTTCTCATCTTTAAACACAATGGTAATACCATCATCATTAGAAAATTCTTCTCTAAATTTATCATAATCGGTTAGAATTTTTGAATCATCTTCAAACCATATACGGTAACTTCCATCTATCTCCAAATGTTTCAAACTTGAAGCTAACATCATTACCATAAGTGGCACGATAAATACTATCGCCCACTTAAATCTATTTAATATCTCTATATAGTGTTTCATTCTTTTCCCTTTAAACAAAATAAACTGTCAGCATAACATATTTTTATGATAAAAAAATGATATAAATATGATAGATTCATCAATTTTCCTCTATAAATTTTTTGAGTGCTTCAATGTAGACATCAAAAGCTTTTTTACCCTTAGGAGCAATCTTTATAACTGTTTTGGGTCGTTTGCCTTCAAAACTCTTTTCTATCAACAAATACCCCTCTTTTTCAAGCTTACTCAAATGTGAAGAGAGGTTCCCATCGGTGACAACCAAATACTCTTTGAGTGCCTTAAAGGGAAGTTCATCATTGGCTATAAGAAGCGACATGAGTTTCGACCTCACGGTTTGATGTAAAAGTGGATCAAACACTTAAACTTCCTTTTTTTGATACCATGCAATAATAGCAGGTAAAACAGCCAGTCCAAACAACACAGCCCCCTGCACTACGAAAAACCAAATAGAGTCTGTACCAACTAATTTGCCATTATATGCAACCAGTGCTAGTAAAATAGTTGCAACGGTGGTATTAAACTGTCCCATAAGTGAAAAACCTTTGATATTCAACACATATCCAACCGCATAATACCCCAAGGAAACCATAAAAAGCCATATAAGATAAATGGGAATATATAAATCGTACATTGCCAACACAGTACTCATAACTATCAAATACCAAGACATCATGAGAAAGTTTTTCATAATGAACTGTTGCCTGACCGTACAATCTTCAATATCATAACTTTGATTGACCTTTTTAGTCATCATCCCTTCTGCGATAAAACCAATAGCAATCAATACAAATACAATACTTGTACCTGCAACCATACCCAATGCATAGATAGGTACAATACCCAATGTCAAAATAACAGCTATAACACTCCAAACATACGTAGCATTATAGTTGTAAGGGAAAAAGCTTTGTTTATCTACCAAATGGTTCTTAATCTCACTTATCTGACGAAGGGCTTCTTCTTTTTCTTCTGACATTTCAAACCTTTTCAAAGTACTTTGTTTTGCAAAGTATATGATAATTAACTTAAATTTAAGCAATATTAGCTGGTGAATTTTAAATCTAACTACCACATGGTAGACGTAAAATGGAAGTTACATCTATAAAATGGTAATGGTTAAACTTTGATAAAATAGTTTATCAAGTATCATCAAATAACAATAAATCAAAAAAGATGATTATTGCACCACTAGACGTTACTCCAATATAAAAAGTGATAGTGTAAAACAAGTACTCAATCATATGTTTGATAGGTTTGTAGATTAATATGCTTGTTAGGCATGTTAAAAATAGATATAAAGAAGATTTAGAATATATTTGTCTGATTGCTGATATTATTACCACTTTTGATTAGAATTGGCGTGATATAATTAGAAGATACTTAATATCTATAAACAGTCTATTTTATGGGGATTTTGCATTGTTTTGTACTTTTGTGCATTGTAATAAGGTGCAACGATAAGCCGTGTTTTGTCGTGGGTAGTTATTTATCTAGATGTATTGTTACCAATACATTCAAGCGAAGCAGTTTTGCCAATCCAATGGCCTAATGAGACTTAATACCATTACTTCTTGCTACGAACAGGGTTTACCTAGCTGCCTATGTTACCATAAGCACTGGTGGGCTCTTACCCCACCCTTTCACATTGACCATATATAAATACATGGACTACTTTCTCTCTGTTGCACTTGCCCTCAGATTACTCTGGCCATCTGTTAGATGGAGCTCTGTCTCATGTGTAGCACGGACTTTCCTCTCGTGACAAAATGTCACCAGCAACTACCTATTGCACCTTATGCGAATTATAGCATATTAAAAGATGGAGAGTCCAGTCTTTGTGGTAAATTTTTCAAGTGCCAATGTTCCTGCATGTGAATTACCATATTTGTTAAGTGCTGGTGACCAAACAGCTATAGACATTTTTCCAGGCACTGTTGCTGCTATACCCCCACCCACACCACTTTTTGCAGGAAGCCCCACATGAAAAGCAAACTCACCACTGGCATCATAATGTCCACAGGTAAGCATCACCGCATTAACACGCTTCGCCTTGCTACTACTTACAAATACTTTTTTAGAAATAGGGTCAGAACCTCCAAACGCCAAAAAAAGCATAGAACGTGACAGTTCTTCTGTATTCATGGTAATCGCACAGTGTTTAAAATATGTCATAACTGAACCCTGCACATCATTCTCAAAATTACCAAAACTTTTCATAAGCCTTGCAAGTGCCAAGTTTCTATCACCATGTTCCATCTCAGAATTAGCAACTATTTGATCAAAAGAGAGTACTGGGTTATCAGATATTTCACGTATAAAATTCATAATCACTTCAAGCGTTTTGTACTCATCTTTGTAGTGACTAATGAGTGCATCAGTAATGGTAATAGCCCCTGCGTTTATAAAAGGATTACGGGGTATACCATTTTCATACTCCAACTGCACCAATGAGTTAAAAGGATTCCCCGAGGGTTCTACACCCACACGTTTATAAAGCTTTTTAGAATAAATGTCCAATGCCAAAGTAAAGGTGAAAACCTTAGAGATACTCTGAATAGAAAAAGCCTTTTTGCTCTCACCCACAGAGTAAATAGACCCGTCTTCCAAAGTAATAGTCATGGCAAACTGACCTTTTTCTACCTCTGCTAAAGCAGGTATGTAATCAGCAACTTTTCCACGTTTAAGTTCGGGTTGTATCTCAGCATAAATTTCATCGAGTATTTTTTGGTAATTCATAGGCAGACTTTTTTAGAATATTATACTCTAAATAAAAAGGTTTTTGTTAGATAGTTTTATAAGAGTAAGTTTAAAAAGAAGTCAATAAAAAAGGATAACTTTGATTTACTGTAGATTTGTAGGTTGTTGTGCAGGAGTGTACGTTTAGTACATGACTAAACAAACTCCTGCAAAGATGCAGTGAAGCAAAGATTATCCGAGGAGTTCTTTTACTGCTTTACCGATTTCCGCTGGCGAAACCACAACTTTAACACCCACAGCCTCAAGTGCATCCATCTTCTCTTTTGCAGTTCCAGCTGAACCAGAAACGATAGCACCTGCGTGACCCATTGTTTTACCTTTAGGTGCAGTTTGCCCTGCGATAAATGCAACCACAGGTTTAGTAATCTGTTCTTTGATAAGTTTAGCTGCTTGAATTTCAAGATCTCCACCAATTTCACCAATCATAACGATACATTCAGTATCTGGATCCGCTTCGAACATTGGTAAAAGTTGGTTATATGAAAGACCGATAATTGGATCTCCACCAATACCAACTGCCGTTGTAATACCATAACCCGCTTTAACAACTTGGTTTGTACCTTCGTATGTTAATGTTCCAGATTTAGAGATAAGACCAACATTACCTTTTTTGAAAATCATACCAGGCATAATACCTATTTTACACTCTTCTGCAGTGATAATACCTGGACAGTTTGGCCCAAGTGTTTTCATACCATGTTTAACAGCATGTGCTTTTGCCATTTGCATATCTTTTACTGGTGCACCCTCGGTGATGATAACTGCTAGTTCAATACCTGCTTCAGCAGCTTCCATTACAGCATCACCAACAAATGCAGGTGGAACAAAAATCATAGAAACAGTTGCACCTGTAGTTTTAACTGCATCAGAAACTGTGTTAAACACTGGCTTACCTAAGTGAGTTTGTCCACCTTTATTTGGTGTAACACCACCAACAATATTTGTACCGTAGTCTATACATTGCTCAGCATGAAAAGAACCTTCTTTTCCTGTAAAACCTTGAACGATTACTTTTGTATCTTTATTTACTAGAATTGACATTGACTATACTCCCTTTACACTTATGCTTGTTTAGCAGCAGCAACAGACTTCGCTGCACCGTCACCTAAATCATCAGCAACAATCAAGTTAGCGATGTTTGCTTTATTTAAAATTTCTGAAGCTTCTGGTGCATTTGTACCATCAAGTCTAACGATAACAGGTACATTTACATCTGTAATTTTTGTCGCTTCGATGATACCATTTGCAATTCTATCACAACGTACAATTCCACCAAAGATATTTACAAAAATAGCTTTTACATTAGGATTTTTAAGAATAATCTCAAAACCTTTTGCAACAGTTTCAGCATTAGCTGAACCACCAACATCAAGGAAGTTAGCAGGTGTTCCACCCATATAGTTAATCGTATCCATAGTACCCATAGCAAGACCTGCACCGTTTACCATACAACCAATTTCACCATCAAGAGCCACATAAGACAGACCATATTTAGCCGCTTCTACTTCATCTGGATCTTCTTCAGACAAGTCTCTCATTGCAGCAATCTCTGGTTGACGTCCAAGAGCAGAGTTATCAAAGCCCATTTTCCCATCTAGTGCTAGAAATTCACCTGAACCTGTACGTACAAGAGGATTGATTTCAATCATCTCTGCATCATTTTCCATGTAAAGTTTGAAAAGTTTTTGTGCAAATTGAATAATGTTTTTTTGCTCTGCTTTGTCTGTGATTCCAAGACCAAAAGCCAATTCACGTCCGTGAAAACCTTGAAAACCTATAGCAGGGTCAACAGGAATAGTGATAATTTTTTCAGGTGTATTTTCTGCAACATCTTCAATGTTCATACCACCTTCAGTAGAAGCCATAATTAAAGGCATTTCTAACTTTCTGTCAAGTACTACAGAAAGATAAAACTCATCTTTAATGTCCGCACCATCTTCAATGTAAAGCTTTTGAACCAGTTTACCAGCAGCGTCTGTTTGGTGAGTAACCAAAGTCATACCTAGAATTTCATCTGCTAATTCTCTTACTTCATCTAAAGATTTAGCCAGTTTTACACCACCACCTAAACCACGTCCGCCTGCGTGTATTTGAGCTTTAACAACCCAGATAGGGCCACCCAATTCTTTAGCTGCTTCAACAGCTGCATCTACACTCTCTACCATGATTCCTTTAGGTGTTGGAACACCATACTTTTGGAATATTTGTTTCGCTTGATACTCATGAATATTCACGTGTACTCCTTTTTATATAATGCATGATTATACCGTTTTAGATGGAATATTGGGTTAATTTAAGGGTTTTAAAGGGGATTTTATGGGCTATGTGTCGTGCATATACACAACACAACCCTTTGATCAGAAAAGGATGACTCTTATTTTATTAAATGATTTATTATGCCTTAGGTGCAATCATCTCTTCTGGTTTTACATTTTTATCAAACTCTTCTGCAGTCATAAATCCAAGAGCAACTGCTTCTTCTTTTAGTGTTGTACCATTTTTATGTGCTGTTTTAGCAATAGTCGCTGCATTTTCATAACCAATATGTGGGTTTAATGCAGTAACAAGCATCAATGAATCATTTAAAAATTTATCGATGTTATCTCTAATGGGTTCTATACCTTGAGCACAATTTACATCAAATGACTTCATGGAATCACCAAGAAGTTTAATAGACTGAAGTACGTTATATGCAATCACTGGCTTAAATACGTTCAATTCAAAGTTACCTTGAGATGCGGCAATTCCTACTGCAGTATCGTTACCCATTACTTGTACGGCAACCATTGTCATCGCTTCTGCTTGTGTAGGGTTAACCTTACCTGGCATGATAGAAGAACCTGGCTCATTTGCAGGTATCTCTATCTCACCTAGACCACATCTAGGACCTGATGCTAACCATCTGATGTCATTGGCTATTTTCATAAGGTTTGCAGCGAGTGCTTTAAGTGCTCCTGAAAGAACTACTTCAGCATCGTGCCCTGTCAGTGCATGAAACTTGTTTGGCTGAGAAACAAAACCATAATCTTTTTCCATAAAGGCATTAAGCTTAGCAGATACTTTTTCAGAAAACTCTGGGTGAGAATTAAGTCCTGTACCTACGGCAGTTCCACCAATTGCAATCTCTCTACAATACACTAGAGCATCATTAAGTTGCTTTAGGTTTGTCTCTAACATCGCTACATAACCAGAAAGTTCTTGTCCAAGAGTAAGTGGTGTTGCATCTTGAAGGTGTGTTCTACCTATTTTTACGACATCTGAAAAAGCTTTTGCTTTTGCATCTAGTGTAGATTTAAGTTGGTTAAGTGCAGGAATAAGATTATCTGTAACTGTGACTACTTCAGCGATACGCATACCTGTTGGGTAGGTATCGTTAGAACTTTGTCCTTTGTTTACATCATCATTAGGGTGAACAAGGTTTTCTTTCGTGAAGTCACCACCAAGAATTTCTGTTGCTTTATTTGCAACAACTTCATTCATGTTCATGTTAGACTGAGTCCCTGAACCAGTTTGCCATACAACAAGTGGAAAGTTATCATCTAACTCACCAGAAAGTACAACTTCACATGCTTTAGCGATAGCTTTACTTGTTTCATCATTCATACGGCCTAAATCATTGTTAACTAAAGCACATGCTTTCTTTAAGTTAGCAAAACCATAAACAACTTCTAAAGGCATTTTTTCATTACCTATTTCAAAGTTATGTACAGATCTTTGTGTTTGTGCAGCCCAATATTTATCGGCAGGGACTTTCATCTCTCCCATCGTATCTTTTTCTATTCTATATTCCATCTTTATTCCTTATTCTAAATGCAGTGAGGTATTTTAATCAAAAAACTTTTTTTCTTTAAGCACATTAATCATACTTCTTACAGAATCAACACTTTTTGCAAATTTTCTCTTTTGACCTTCACTTAAAGTCATTTCAAAAAGTTTTTCAACACCATTTGCTCCTAGTGCTACAGGTACACCAGATACCACATCAGAGTGTCCATAGTGTCCATCAAGAAGTACTGCACATGGGTGAATTTGTTTCGTATCTTTTAAGATAGCTTCTACCATGATTGCTGTAGATTTTGCAGGTGCATAGTATGCAGAACCTGTTTTAAGATAACCAACGATTTCAGCCCCTCCACCTTTAGTACGTTCAACAATTTCTAAAATCTCTTCTTCATCCAGTACATCTGTAAGTGGTACACCAGCAACCGTTGAAAACTTAGGAAGAGGTACCATGTCATCACCATGTCCACCCATGACTGAAGCTCTAATCTGCCCTGCACCATAGCCTATTTTTTCATGGATAAAATGTGCCATACGTGCAGAATCTAAGATACCTGCCATACCGATTACTCTCTCTTTAGGAAAACCTGATTCTTTTAATGCAACATAGGTCATCACATCTAGTGGATTTGATACCATTATGATGATTGCATTAGGAGCATACTTTTTCACATCAGCTACCACTTCTTTAGTGATTTCAGCATTAATCATAAGTAAATCATCTCTACTCATACCTGGTAATCTTGGAGAACCTGCCGTAATAACCACTACATCTGAGTCAGCTATACCTGATGCATCTTCCGCCACAGAAACCAGTGTATGCATACGTGCTGCATTTGCTGCTTGTGACATATCTAAGGCTTTACCTTTAGCTATTTCTACATTTCTATCACGTAAAATAATCTCATGACACACACCTCTCATTGCCAATGCATATGCCACAGTTGCACCTACATTACCTGCACCAATAATCGTTACTTTTTTACCTTTATTCATACTATTCCTTTTAAGTGAGAACTATAGGGGGCCTCAAAGCAAAACATAAATCATAATAGTCAGTTATCAATTATGCTTTGCGACAAAAGAGGTTACCATCAACCCTATGTTATAGTGAGACAAATGTCTCGAGTGTATCTTTTTACACTAGATACCAAGAAGTGTTATACAAGGCAAAACCCATTTATATGGGGATGCCTTATATGGAGTGTAACATTTATATAGCGTCAATAATTGCATTCAAAGTCGCAGAAGGTCTCATTGCCTTAGCTGCTAACTCATCATTTGGATGGAAGTATCCACCAATATCTTGTGCTTGACCTTCAACAGCTAAAAGCTCTTCAATGA
>JAMONG010000196.1 GCA_027066595.1 Sulfurovum sp. | reverse complement strand
CAAAGTGTTTATAGAAGCGAGTAAAAAACGTGAAGAAGCCTTAGACCACATTTTATTTTTTGGCCCTCCAGGGCTTGGTAAAACAACGATTGCCAATATCATCTCTACAGAAATGGGTGCAAACATTAAGACCACAGCTGCCCCTATGATAGAAAAAGCAGGAGATTTAGCAGCACTGCTTACAAACATAGAAGAGGGTGATATACTTTTTATAGATGAAATCCACCGTATGTCTCCAGCCATAGAAGAGATACTCTACCCTGCGATGGAAGACTTTAGACTAGACATTATCATAGGTTCTGGCCCTGCGGCACAGACAGTTAAGATAGACCTACCACGTTTTACACTCATAGGAGCAACGACAAGAGCAGGGATGCTCTCAAACCCTTTACGTGAACGTTTTGGTATGCACTTTCGTATGCAGTTTTACACGCCTGAAGAGTTAAGCAAGATAGTCATGCAAGCTTCTCACAAATTAGAGAAAATAGCTAAAACAGATGCAGCCCAAGAGATGGCAAAACGCAGCCGTGGAACACCACGTATTGCCTTGCGTTTACTTAAACGTGTACGAGATTTTGCTGAGGTTTTAGATGAAACAGAGATAAGCTTAGAGCGTGCAAAATACGCATTAGACCAACTAGGTGTAAACAACCTTGGTTTTGATGAGCAAGATATACAACTGCTTGAACTACTCGTCTCTGCTAAAAATAAACCAATGGGACTTAGTACTATTGGTGCTGCACTTAGTGAAGATGAGGGTACGATAGAAGATGTATTAGAGCCATATCTTATAGCCAATGGCTACATAGAAAGAACCGCACGAGGACGCATCGCTACACAAAAGTCATATGAGCATTTTAAGCTTGGTGGTCTTGAGGATGGGTTGTTTGAGTAAGAGTTCGTTGATGATTACCGCACTGTTTGTGCTAGGTATTATAGGTGCGTATTCTGTTTATAAACCTTTTTTACTTTCACTTGTGGTGGCGATGCTTTTAACGATGGCAACATTTAACCTTACTAAACGTTTAGTAGACTATACAAATTCTGCACATATTTCTGCCGCAATATCGACAACACTCATGACACTACTTCTGTTTGCTCCCATTCTCTATTTGGCAACGATTGGTGTGGGGTACATTTCTCAAATTGACAGTGCAGGTATACAAGAAACCATTCAATTTGTGCAGTCACAAGTAAATGATATTCCATTTTTAAAAGATTTAGGTCTCAAATATCTTAACGATACACAAATAGCATTTTACATAGAAGAGTCTACTACATACTTGACTTTAGCAGGTGGTGCAGGGCTTGGATTTATGAAAAATATGTTTTTTGTGGTCATTTTTTACTTTTTTATCAACTATTATGGAAGCCGATTTTTTGACATAATCTTAGCACTATTACCTGTCTCTCCAGCCAAAGGAGCACGTATGATGCAAGAGGTTTCAGCTACGATGGAAGTGGTGTTCTACTCCATCATTGTAACTGCCATTTTTGAGGGGTTTCTTTTTGGTGTTATCATGTCTGCTTTTGGTTTTAATGGCTTACTTTTTGGTGTTATCTATGGTTTTGCATCGCTTATCCCTGTGATTGGGGGTATTATCGTTTGGGCACCTGTATCTTTGTATGTCTGGACGAAAGTAGATGCACATACCGCCATCGTCATAGCAAGTTATTCTGTGGTGATGATATCTATCATTGCCGATACCTTTATTAAGCCGATGATTATTAAGGTCATTAAAGAAGACTTTTTAAAGAGTACAATTAAGATTAACTCTATCGTTATTTTCTTTTCTATTTTAGCAGGTATGAGTACCTATGGTTTTTGGGGGATGATTGTTGGTCCTGCGATTACGTCATTTCTCATAGCGATTACAAAGGTCTATTTAGACTACAGCGAGATAGCGTAAAATGTTGAGGTTAACCTCTTGTTAAACATAATAGACGATAATTTGGACATAAAGGATTTCCCATCATTAAAATACTCATTATAGAAGACGACCCAGAGTTGGCACTCATCTTAACAAACTATCTTACCAAGTTTGACATGGAAGTCATAGGTGCAGAAGACCCTTATATAGGTCTTTCCCTTTTGACACAACATAATTTTGACTTGATTATATTAGATTTAACATTGCCAGGTATGGATGGGCTTGAAGTGATACCTAAGATACGTGATATATCAAATATCCCTATTATTATCTCTTCTGCCCGTGATGACATTACCGATAAAGTCATAGGCATGGAGAGAGGGGCTGATGATTATATGCCTAAGCCATATGACCCTAGAGAGCTTGTGACACGGATTAAAACAATTCTAAGACGTACCACATCTGTAGACGAGAAAGTAGAAACGCCAAAGGAACTTTTTGTGGCAGACCCTAAAGCAAGAGAGATACGTTTTAAAGATAAATCTCTAGAGCTTACCGCAGCAGAATATGACATACTACTCATGTTACTTCAGCATAAAAATGGTTCAGTCTCACGTGAACAATTATTGTATGAAAGTGAACATATCGACGATGATTCTTCGATTAAAAATATTGATGTGATTATCTCTCGTATACGACAAAAGATAGCCAAAATAGACCCAGATAATATCTATATCAAACCTATTCGTGGTGTAGGATACCTTTTAACTGACCGCACATGAAAAACTTATCGGTAACGACCTTTATACATATTCTTTTTTCTGTGGCAATTGCTATTTTGATTGCTACATTTTTACTTTTTCTTTCATGGGATAAAGACAGACATAAGATTGAAGAGTATAAACGTTACCAGCTTATTTCTATTACTTTTCTTTCTAATCTACAGCAAAATACAGACAGTGAAAAGTTAGAAAAACTCTATAAAGAACTTCATGTTAAAGCAGTGGATTTACAGCATGTAGCAAAACTTAAAGAACAGATAGAAACCGTAGGTGTCACCGTGTTTTCAGGAGGTTCATCACTAGGGCGTGTGAGGGTCTTTAAAATAGAAGACCAACACTATATTTATGTGCAGCGTCTAGCGCATAACATTTTACTTAAAGATAATCGACCTAAAAATTATTATTTTGAAATCGCTATTGCATTGGGTACATTTTTGATTAGTTTGTTGTTACTTCTTTATTTGGCAGTACTTAGAAAACTTTCGCCACTTAAAACACTGCATAGACAGATACAAAAATTTGCCAAAGGTGATATGAAAACACGTATTACCTACCTGTATGATGATGAGATTGGTAAGATTGCGAAAAGTTTTGATGATGCGATTGTGCATATTAATGAACTAAGCACTTCTAAAAACCTTTTTATGCGTAACTTGATGCATGAGCTTAAAACGCCTATTACCAAAGGGCGTATCGTAGTAGAGATGATGGAAGATGAGGGAACAAAAAAGGTACTTGTCCGTGCGTTTGAACGTATGAATGAACTCATCTCAGAACTTGCAGAGATAGAGAGGGTCACCACACAAAGTTTTGAACCCGCTTTTGAGTATGTGATGCTCTCTGATATTTGTAAAGAGAGTAAAGAACTTCTGATGACTCAAAATTCTTGCATCAAAACAGAGATAGAAGATATGGCACTCACTACCGACAAAAAGCTGATGACACTTGTCATCAAAAACCTTATAGACAATGGTATGAAGTATGGAAAAGACAAATGTGTGATGCTCACGACAAATAACAGAATCATAGAGGTCATTTCTAAAGGAGATGCTTTGCCTCATCCTTTACAGTATTATACAGAGCCATTTTCACAAGCAGAAAAACGAAGTTCAGGGTTTGGGTTAGGGCTTTATATTGTAGAGAGTATCTTGGAAAAGTTAGGGTATAAACTAGGCTATAAACATGAAGAGGGAAAAAACATTTTCATGCTTCTTCCTAGAGAGGTTTATTAGCCTCTTCTTTACCATCTTTTAACGCTTCAGCTATAAGTTCTAAAGGGTTTTTAAAGATAGTCTCTACGTCTGCATTGTTCAGTGCTTCACTTAGTTGTACACGACAGGCAGAACACTCTGCACTGACGTAGTGTGCTTTAGTCTCTTCTATCATCGCTGCTTTTGGCTTCCCTGCGAGTTCGGCAAAATGGAACTTTTCTGTTTGCATCGTTACTCCACCAAAACCACAACATCTGTTAGGGTCAGACATCTCTACCATAGGGTAGTTAGGGGAGAGTAGGTTACGTGGTTGTTCGTAAATACCTTGTACTTTTCTAGCATGACATGGGTCATGGTAAGTGACAGCTTCATCAAACTTTTTACCTTTGTCTTTAAGCACTTGTTGTAGTTCGGTATTGTCATCTAACCATGCAGTTGCCATGTGAATTTTCTCTGCCACGTTCTTGGCACGTACTTCCCACTCAGGCATATCATGGTTTTTAAAGAACACTTGCCAGTCATGTTTTACCATCGCTGAACAGGTCGCTTCTGGTATGAGCATGGCATCACACTCATCCATAAAGCTCTCAAAGTACTCTATATTTGCTTTAGTCATACGCTCTACAGAGTCCACTGCACCTGTAAAGTAAGCAGGTGCACCACAACAGAGTTGGTCTTTGGGTATGAAGATGTCTATGTTTAATTCTTTAAGAATGTCAACAAGACTCTCACCTATACCTACGTAGTTATAGTTTGCAAGACAACCTATAAAGAGTGCTACACGCTGGTTTTTTGTCTCTTGTTTGGGTGCAGGTATCTCTTCAGGGTAACTGTTTAAAAAACTGATTTTAGAGAGAGAGGGAATGAGTCTGTTTTTCTTTACCATAGGCATTCTAAACCGTGCTAAGAGTCCGCCTTTTTGCTCATCTACTTTGAAGGCACAGGTTTTAAACATAAACCCAAACTTCATCACGACATCCATCACTTTACGGTGCTCTAAAAGATAAAAAGCGATACGTTTAAACCAAGCGATACCAAATTTCTCAGCGATGTCTGCACGTACTTCTTCTATGACCATATCGGTTGCTAGAGAGTTGGGACAGACATCGACACAGTTGGTACATAAAAAACATGATTCAAAGATGTTTTTGGCATTTTTATCGAGTTCTAAATGCCCTTGCTGGTAGGCACCTAGTAGGTCGATGAATCCACGAGGAGAGGTGGTTTCATCTGGATTGACTTGGTGTATGGTACATACGGGGATACATTTTCCACACTTGATGCAGTCATCACTTGTTTCGCTAAAGTTAAAAATATCTTCTGGTTTTTTGCTCATATTACCTCTTCAAGCCTCGTTCCCATGCTCTGCGTGGGAATGTATAGTTAGTTGTTACTTATAGCTAGACTTTTGTTAAATGTCAATAGTTCTCTTCGTTCCTTTTCTTTTTTGTTTATGCAACAAAAGAGAAAACGAACCCAAAAGAAAAAAATGCAATACCTGCTGTCGCAAGAAGTCGTTTTCCTTTTGTAATTTATGGTGTTAAATGCACATTGGTTTTTAATGTACCTAGTTCTCTTTTCTTTGTGAGTCCAGCCAGACCATAATGCCTTTTTGGGCATGGAGTCTGTTTTCTGCTTCTGTGAAGATGACTTCTTCGTGTTTTTCAAAGGTCTCTTCACTTACTTCGTAGCCTCTGTAGGCAGGGAGGCAGTGTAAGAAGATGGCATCTGCTTTGGCATGCGACATGAGTGCTTCATCTACCATGTAGCCTTCAAAAGCTTTCATACGTTCTTCTTTTTCATCTTCTTGTCCCATGCTTACCCATGTGTCTGTGGTGACGACATCACAGCCTTTGACTGCTTCTATTGGGTCATTGGTAAAGGTGATGGTTGCACCACTCTCTTTGGCAAAGTTAAGAGCATCCATGATGATGTCTATATCACACTCGTACCCTTGAGGTGTGGCAACTCGTAGTTCAAAGCCTAGTTTAGCAGCGAGCATAAGCCATGAGTGTGTCATATTGTTTCCATCACCTATGTAGGCAACAACTGGGTTTTTCTCTTTACCGAACTCTATCATGGTAAGGTAGTCTGTCATGAGTTGTACTGGGTGGTAGCTGTCGGTAAGTCCATTGATGACAGGTACTTTAGAGTACTTGGCAAACTCTTCTAGTTTACTTTGTTCAAAGGTGCGTATCATGACCATGTCAACCATACGGCTAATGACTCTAGCCGTGTCTTTCATAGGCTCACCACGTCCAAGTTGTATGTCGTTAGATGACAAAAATAACCCCACTCCACCAAGTTGGTAGATACCTGTCTCGAAGCTCACACGTGTACGTGTAGAAGACTTTTCAAATATCATCCCAAGTGTCTGCTTCTCTAGGTAGGGTACAAACTTACGTGCTTTGGTCTGCTCTTTTATCTTCTGTGCCAGTGCTATCATCTCTAAGATTTCTTCTTTTGTAAAATCTTTGAGTGTTAAAAAATGTCTCATAGGACTATCCTTATACATTATAGGTTAATGTAAAAATTAAAGATAATATTTTACCATAAATTCATTGAGGGTACTATTTGAGTGATTTTTTTACAAATACCTCTATCTGTTTTTGAGAGAGTGAGCCTACCGTTTTGTTAATGATTTTACCTTTTTTAAAGAGGATCATCGTAGGTAAAGCACGTACCTGATAGCGTTGTGCGACCTGTTTTTGCTCATCTACATTGAGCTGTGCAAACATCACTTTGCCTTTAAAGGTCTTTGCAGCATTATGAAACTTAGGGTTCATCGTTCTACATGGGCCACACCATGAAGCCCAAAACTTTACAAGTACAGGTTTGTCACTTGTAAGGAGTTTACTAAGGTAGTTAGAGTTTGTGAGTGTCACAATGGTGTTGTCTTTAGCCATAAGACTCTGCGTGCTGAGTAAGAGTGATCCGATGAGGATTAGTTTATGTAGTGTTTTCATAGAGTTATTGTAGCTAATCAAGTTTAATAAGCATCTCTGTGGAGATTTCTATATTTCTTTTTTCTTTATGGAGGATGACGATATATCCATCCTCTGTTTTGATAGTATTACGGTAATGCTTCTTCTTATCTACTAAAAGCACTTTATATTTCTCTTTTAATTCATGCATAAATTGTGCATCAGCATGTTGTGAAGTGATGATGGTTAGGTTGTAGTGTGGCATGGGGTTAACATTCCTTTTTTATGAGAGTTTTTGCTATCTGTTTTGCCATAGAGACTATGATACGTTTATGAAAGAACTTGATAACAAAAAAGTAGAGTTTCCCAAAGGTATTGTGGTACACAATGACAGTAGAGAGTCTAAAGGTTGTATCTTCCATAAGTAAAGAGACTTTAAAGTCTAAATGCTTATCATCTTCACCCAATACTACCTCTTTTTCTTTGATGGCATATATCTCAAAAAAGCCTAGCTTATCTCCTACTATGTAGTTTTCTTTGAGAGCAGAGACAGTATGTTTTAAACCAAAAAGTGAAACAATTTTATTGCGTAACTGCATTAAAAGCATTATCCATTTGGGTGTAGTCGTTACAAATGCATGAAGTAACTCTTTGCTACCTACATCTTCTGTATTTATGTCTATACTTATGGAGTCTATATAGTCATAGGTTTGACTATTTTCATTTAAGAGGGAGTGTTTTGGTAAGGTGTGGAGTATTTTCATGCTTTAGTTCCCATACTTTTTTAGTATAGAGCAATAGCCATAATGATAGGTTGCAAAAGAGTGACATGATTGACGTTTCAATTCTATATACCATTCTGTGTCATTAGAGTTTAAATTTATTTTATGTTGATTGACTATAGGAAGTGCATCAATAGATAACCAACGTAAAGCATTTGTATCTAAAGCACTTGGAGTTTCTTTAAATTTTTTTATGTTATGCTCTGCTACCATAGCATCAATGTTAAGAGAAACAACCAGTGTAAACGAAACCAATCCTAAAATAGTAATAATGTTGAGTAATTTTGTAAAAGTATATTTACGTGCTAGAAATACGATACCTAAAGCCAAAGTAAGTATGAGGAAGTAGTCAAACCATTCAACATAATATCGTAAAACAGTAGCACCCTTTATCTCTTGGTAAAGATACATTTTTTTGAGAGATACTATACCCATAATGATACTTTGCATTAGCAGTCCAAGGAGAAAAAAGTTGATACTTTTTTCTCCTTTAAAACGTCTCATGATAAAAAGAAAAATAATCATCACTAACCCCATGACAGCCATTAGTTGAAAGAAACCCTCTCTTGCAAAATGTGCGATGTTCATGCTGTTTGGTATCTGTGTACTGTCAAGTAAAAAAGGCACTTGCATAATGATAAAACTAAGAAAAAGTAAATTTATCATGCCCAAGAAGATGCCTACTATCAGTAAGTCTAGTACTTTGGTTTCTTGCACTTTGGTTCTTACTTTATGGTTGGAAAAACCATAGATAAAAAGAAGTAAATAGAGTATGAAATACAGAGGCATTGTTACTAAGTAATGTAACTCAAAATCTAAATTAAATCTAAAAAGTCTTGTGATAAAATGGCTGTATTGACTGTCTGCTCCAGAGAGAAGTGCTACAAATATGCCTAAGAACGGTAGCGTAATAAGCAGTGCCAAACCGATACGTGCATAGAGTTTTTTATCACCTTTTTTTAAAATCAATCCATCTAAAAAATCTTTAATATACAATACACCTTTAAGCGGTAAAGCAAACTGAGGTATAAAAGTTTGATATAAAGAGTGTACCTTTTGCATAGAACTCAAATAGAGTAACCCTACGAGGATGTAAAAGATGATGGGTAGCCATAGTTGCACCATGTCATTGTTATAGATAAACATATCGACTAT
>JAMONG010000195.1 GCA_027066595.1 Sulfurovum sp. | reverse complement strand
CTCTATCTTCTTACTGCGTATGGGCTGATTAATAGTGGTTATATTATTGCTATTTTGGTGACTGTTATTGCTTGGTCACTTAATTCAAAACTAAAAATCCCACATCCATAGGGCTAAACGTGCAAAAACTCAAAAAACGCTTTAGTGATTTTTCTGAATTGGTAATGTTTAAGCACTCTGTATTTTCTTTACCTTTTATTTTTATTGCGATGATTGTGGCTTCTTATTTAGATACAGGTTCGGGGTGGTTTGGCTGGAGACTTCTTTTTCTTGGTGCTCTTGCAGCAGTGACAGCACGTAACTTTGCTATGGGTGTCAATCGCTATCTTGACAGAGATGTAGACAGATTAAACCCTCGTACCAAAGGACGTCCTTCTGTAGATGGAAGAGTCTCTACAGCACAGATGTTAGGGTTTATCATGATAAATGCCCTACTTTTTATAGGAGTAGCCTATTTTGTCAACAGTTTGGCATTACAACTCTCTTTACCTATATTGGTAGTATTAGGTGCATATACGCTTTTTAAACGCTTTTCTGCACTGGCACACCTCATACTGGGAGTGAGTCTGGGTTTAGCTCCTATCGCAGGTGTAGTAGCGGTCTCTGGAGAGATAACCCTATGGTCACTCTATCTTGCTCTTGGTGTGATGTTTTGGGTGGCAGGGTTTGATTTACTCTATTCTTTACAAGATATGGCGTTTGACAAAGCCAATAACTTACACTCCATCCCCTCAAAGTATGGTGTGAGCAAAACGATGTGGATTGCACGGGTATTTCATGGTTTGGCAGTGTTGTTTTGGATTGCTTTTGTACTTGAAGCACATTTGGGACTATGGGCACAGATGGCAGTACTCTTTTCTGCTATGATGTTAACATACGAACATTATATTGTAAAGAAAGATTTTACTAAAATAGACAAAGCTTTTTTTACCGTCAATGGCTACTTGGGCTTTGTTTTTATAGTACTCATTATATTGGAGGTTGTATAGATGGAAATGATGGATATGATTGTGTTAGGATTATTGGTACTGCTGGTAATCATTTTGTTTGTTTTAATGCGTAAAAATTCTAAATTGAGTGTAGAAAATAAAAAACTTACAGAGATACTAGATGTAAAAGATGTGACTATAGCGAATTATGAAGCATCACGTGTGGCAGTCACAGATGTGATAGAAAACTTTTCATCACTAGATGAAGTCATGACCCTCATTCATGCAGGGGAAAGTAAAGCAGAGGTTTCAGAAAAACTAGGTATTCCACTGTCTAAAATAGAACTCATCATTAAGTTTGACAAGTTAAAAAATAAGAGTTAATCTTCATTTTTATTGACAAACTTAAGGTATGTAAGAAATCTTAAAAGCATTAAAATAGAGTGAGGCAATAAGATTACTTGAAAAGTAAAGTTATTTTAGTTATACTTTCGCTCTAAATATCGCTACTACATTTTAAATGTGCACTCATAGCTCAGCTGGATAGAGCATCGGTTTGCGGTACCGAAGGTCTCAGGTTCGAATCCTGATGGGTGTACCACGTTTTAGGGCTTTAACGCCAATCTGTCAGTGGAATTGTCAGTAAACAGTTTCAAATTCCTATCTACCACCAAATGTTCACCCTTAATATCGTAAATTCTAAAAATTAAATTTATTTGTGTAGTTAGGATTAAAGAAGTGCCTTATGAAGATACAACACGTATAAAAGAGCTAGAAAACGAGTTAAGTATACGAGAATGCTATGATACTTGCAAAAGATGCTCAGATTGCGAGTTTAAAGAAATTGGTTACAGATATGTTTACATATATAAGTAACT
>JAMONG010000194.1 GCA_027066595.1 Sulfurovum sp. | reverse complement strand
ATAATACTTTTAGAAAAGGCATCAAGCCGAGGTTTTTTTACTCCCTTGTCCAAAGTTTGTAATCTTCCCCCTCCCTTGTTTGATCTCGGTTTGCCTTTTTAATTCCTTTTAATAATAATATATATAACTTCATATTAAGTAACTTTAAATTTCATTAATTATCTGTTAATTTAAGTCTAAACTTAGTCTTTCTTTCCTAAACTATGTCTACATGTTTTTGGACAAACATAAATTAAAGGAGTAAACATGAAGAAAATTATAACTGCATCACTTGTTGCAACTATGGCATTGACAGGTGCAAATGCAATTTCAAATTCAGAATTAGCAGCGAAACTTAACTCATTAGAGACACAGTTGGCGGATGTGAAAAAGAAGCTTAAAAAGCAAAATAAAAAAATCAATAAGGTCAAAGCACAAGGCTCTAATGATAATATAAAATGGGGTGTTGATTTAAGAACAGCTATTGATAATATTAACTATGACATGGCAGATGGTACATCAGCAGGGAAAAGTGATTTAATGTCTATGAGACTTTGGTTAAATATGGCATATGCTCCAGATACACATAATGTATTTAAAGGGCAACTTTCTATGAACAAAGCATTTGGTGCAGACTTTAGAGATCCGTTTACTACTGCAGGTGGAAGTAGAGCATTAAGTTTAGGTGGTATGTTTGATTGGACTGGAAATGAAGCATTAACAGATAATTCATTAAAAGTAAGACAAGCATACTGGTTGTATCTTGGTGATACTGCATTTGGTGCAGATATTCCTTGGACATTCTCATTAGGTAGAAGACCATCAACTGGTGGATTCTTAGCTAACCTTAGAGAAGATGATGCGGCGCAATCGCCACTAGGACATTTAATTAATGTTGAGTTTGATGGACTAAGTTCTAAACTAGACCTTTCAAATGTAACAGGTGTACCAGGTATGAGTATTAAGCTCTGTATGGGTAAAGGTTCAACAAATGCATCACCCCTTTTTGCAACAGCTACACCATATGCAGAAGAAGCTAGTCAAATTAGTGATGTTGATTTAGCAGGATTTATTTTTGAACCATATAATGATGGTCAATTTATTGTTAAAACGACGCTTTATAGAGGATTTGATGTACCAGGTCAAAATGCAGTACCTAGTATGGATATGAGTAACCCTATGAACCCAAGTTTAAGTCTTGGAGCTTCTTCTTTTGTAACTACAGGTGATATGGATGGTGCAGGGATTTCTGTATTAGTTGATGGTTTGGCAGATGAAGGTTACTTAGCAGATGCTAAAATTTTCGGTTCATTTGCTTGGACAAAAAGTAGACCAAATGCTACGGGTGGAGGAATGTTAGGTTCAACTGAGAGTCAAACAGGTACTTCTTACTGGTTTGGTGCAGTATTGCCAGTAGATGAAAAAGGTTCATTTGGTGTTGAATATAACCATGGTAGTGAATACTGGAGACCATTTACATACTCTGAAGATACTATGATTGGGTCTAAACTTGCAACACGTGGTGATGCATTTGAAGCTTACTTTACTTACCAGTTAACTGATGCACTTTCTGCACAAGTTAGATATACGAATATTAATTATGACTATACAGGAAGTAATGGATTCTTTGGTAACTACTCTGGAGCATCTAATAAGATTTCTGATATTAAAGATGGTGCAGCAGCATTCGCACAAATGGGTGGTACGGTTGATGCAAATGGTGCACATAATATAGGTACAGTAACTGGGGCATTAATGTCACAAGGTATGCCAATGGAACAAGCACAGCAAACTGCAGGTGCTTTAGCAGGTGCAGCTTTATTTGCTCCAAATGTTGTTGAAGCAGCACAAGACTTTAGATTCTACCTTAGATATAGATTCTAAAATACTTTAACAAAGGGATTTCCCTTTGTTAACCTCTGAATAAACTACGCTACACCAATTAATCACATTTCTTTTTTACAATATGTTTAGACTACTTAAATAAAGTTGGGCTATAATAATGTACTTGTTCAAATTATAATTTAAAGGACTACAATGAAAGCATTTACAAAAGGATTGATACTCTCTCTTCTGGTATCTACAGGACTACTTACGGCGGGGACACATAATGTTCAAATATTAACAGCACCAAATGCAGATGGGAAAATCACTACAAAGACCATAGAAACAGCATTTGAAAAAGCAGGTTTCTTTATCAATGATAATAGAGATATGTTACCTCCATTTATCAAGAACTTTAAAACAGTTGATTATGATGTGTACAATCTTTTTACTATCTTTAAAAAAGATTCTGTTTTGGCCTTGGCTAAAAACTATCCAAGTGTTGGATTGTTCTCTCCTATGAGTATGTCTATATATACTAAAAAAGGGACTAAAACGATTTCTGTTTCTAGTTTATCTGTTTCTGCTATGGCAGAAATAATGGGGATACCTGCAGATAATGCAGACCTTGTAGCTTATGGTAAATTGGTTCAAGATACATTAACGGCTGCACTTCCAAATGCAAAAGTTGAGACAGTGGCATATGAGATGAAAAAACCGACAGGTGATTTAGTTTCTAAGGCAGTCTTAACAATGGAAGAGGGTGCGGACTGGGAAGAAGTTAAAGATGATTTTCAAATGGCATTTGAAGGTGAACTTCCAGGGAATGATTTTATCATGGCTGGTTTTAATGATTTAAATTATGATTTTGAAGAGGCAAAATTTGAAGGGTATACATTCTATGATGTTTATTCTATTTGTAATATATCTGTGATTTATATTGTCTCTCAAAAACATCCTGAAGCTGGAGCATTTGCACCATGTTCACTTTATATGTATAATAAAAAAGATACCAATACTATTGAAATGGGATTCCCATCAGTATATAACTGGATTTCATCATTGGCTATTGAGGATAAAGAATCTATTGATATTCTAATGTCTGCACAGACAAAAATGGAAGCAATACTAAAAAATCTTACTAGTAAGTAAGTATTTACTAGTTAGGATGAAAATATTCCTAACTAGTACGGTTTACTGACAAGATAAATCTTATCTCCCTCTTTAATCTCACCTTCAACTATTACTTTTGCAAAAATACCTCTGTCCTTTGCTAATAGGGTTGGCAACCTCTCATCAATACTTGAAAGATGATTACATATTGTACAGTTTTGACTAATTTCTAACGTTGTTGAGCCAATCTCTAATCGTGTCCCTGCTTGTAAATGATATGGATTATAATCTATTAAAAGGTTTTCTCCTAGAGAACCAAAAGGCATTTTAATATCATATTTTTTTGCCAAGGTATAGCTTAAAAGAGAAGTGATAAGGATAGAACGTTGTACATTTGTATCATAATACTTATCTGAGAGTATCCCTAGTGTATCTAATTGAAGGCTCTCTTTTTTTACTCTTTTTTTTGAGTTTTCTAAAGAGATAAATAAGGAAGAGATTTTACCTAGATGTTCATGCATAATCGTTATTCCTTTTCTCGTGATAGTATAGAGATAAAATCCTAGCATAAATTATGTTAATATTAAGAGACATAAGAGAAAATGATATATAATTTTCTTATAACAACTATATGTCTAATTTATAGTACTTAGTGTGTTTTTGTTACAGAAATAAGCTTTATTTATAGATTATCTTATATAAATCATAACTTTTCTTCTGTTTTTAATGTACTTTAACTATAATTTAGCACATGACTTTCGTCATTTCCAAAAAATAAATCAAGGAGGAACAATGAATAAGATTAGTAATGTGTCTAAAGAAGAACTAGAGTTAGTTTCTGAAGTTACAGAACAAACAAGTAGACGTGAATTCTTTAAAAAGACAGCAGCTTATTCTGTAAGTGCTTTAGCAGCAGCAAGTGTAATAGCACCTGTTAATGCAAGTGCAAGCGAACATATCAAAGCAAATCCAGAAGATGATATAAACATCATGGAAGAGAAACCATGGAGCCTCAAATTTGGTGACGACGTAACCGTTAACCTATATGGACAGCCTTCTCCTTATGAACATAATGTAACCAGAAGAACAACAGAAATTTTGTCATCTGGAAATATGCGTGCATCTATCGCGGTTACTCCTATTCAAGATTTGAATGGTATTATCGTTCCTAATGGTCTTTTCTTTAACAGACATCACGGAGGAACACCAACTATTGATCCTAATCAGCATAGATTAATGATTCATGGACTTGTTGAGAAACCTATCGTTTTAACGATGGATCAGCTTAAAAGATATCCTAATGTAAGTAGAATTCACTTTCTTGAGTGTCCAGCAAATGGTGGTCCAGAGTGGAGAGGTCCTCAGTTTAACTCTATTCAATTTGCAAAAGGTTTTATGTCTTGTGCTGAATGGACTGGTGTTTACATTAAAGATATTCTTAAAGACCTTGGTCTTAAGCCAGAAGCACAATGGATGCTTGCAGAAGGTATAGATAATTCTCATATGGGTAGAACGATTCCTGTAGATAAAGTACTTGATGATGCAATGATTGTTTGGGGACAAAATGGTGAAGCATTACGTCCAGAACAAGGATACCCACTTAGAATTGTTGTTCCAGGTTGGGAAGCAAACTTATGTGTGAAATGGTTAAATAGACTTGAATTCGCATCTGAGCCTTTTTATGCAAAAGAAGAGACTTCTAAATATACAGCCCTTAAACAAACTGGTAAAGCTATACAGCACTTCTATGCAAATGAAGTAAACTCTGTTGTGACTTCTCCCTGTCCTGAAAAACCATGGACTGACCTTAAAAAAGGTGACATGGTAGAGATTGAAGGTCTCGCATGGTCTGGTATGGGAACGATTACACATGTAGATATCTCATTTGATGGCGGTAAGAACTGGGTTGAAGCACCACTTAAAGGTTTAATACTTGAAAAGGCTTGGACAAGATTTAGTCTTATGCATGAATATACAGGTAAACCTATGTTACTTTCTTCACGTGCGGCAGATGATGCAGGACATGTTCAGCCAACTGTTAGAGAAGAGCGAGTAGCAGTAGGAATCGAGGGTGTATATCATAGAAATGGTATTCATACTTGGGCAATAGATGCAAAAGGAGAGGTGACAAATGTACAAATCTTATCATAAAAAAATTGTTGCAACGACATTGTTTGCATCAGTAGTATTTTTAGGAACAGCGTGTAATGCATCAAATGACAACAATAAAAATGTTAAAGCTGATACAAAAATAGAAAAACCATCTGAATTTAATGGTGTGCCAGTAGTATGGCCAGGAGAAACAATTGAAGAGATAAAACCTTTCGTTGGTCCTGCAAAAGCATCTGTTTCAGAAACGGTAAAGAAAAAATATGACTTTAATGGAAAATTAATCGTTGATGGTGGAGTTTACTACCCAATAGTAAATGGTAAAACAGGAGCTTATGCAGTAAATGAAGCAGCACATACAACACCTTTTAACAAAGGTAAAATAGCAACTACAAATGAACAAAAAGTTTGGGATATCGATGTAATGCCAGATGGTACAGGTCTTCCTGAAGGTTCAGGTTCTGTTGAATTTGGTGATGAAGTATATGAAGAAAAATGTCTTTCATGTCATGGAGACTTTGGTGCGGGTTCAGGCCTTTACCCAAGATTAACTGTTGGTAATGCATACGAGATGCATGAAACATTGAAATTACAGCGTGTAGCTCCAGATAGTGATGGTCCACAACGTGCATTTGGTTCTTACTGGCCATATGCAAGTACATTATGGTGGTACATTAAAACAGGTATGCCTCATCAAGCTCCTATGTCATTAACAACAGAAGAGGTTTATGGTTTAGCTGCATATATTCTTCATGTAAATGAGATGGAAATTGATGGTGTAGAAGTGGATGAAGAGTATGTTCTTGATAGAGAAAAATTCTTAAAGATCAAAATGCCAAATGAAGATGGGTTTGAGCCTAAAATAAATGGTCCAAAAGGTCAAGATAATGCACGTGAATACTTCAACAACCCAGTGAACTATGGTAATGGTGTAAGATGTATGAAAGATTGTTTTGAAGGTGAGCCAAAAGTACAAAAAATTGCATTTGCTTTAAGTAACTTTAACCCACCACTTAGCTCTGAGAGAACAATGCCAGAGAAAAAAGAAGATGAGTCTTCTCACCCAGGTAAAGATGCATACTCTGCATCATGTGCAGTATGTCATGCGACTGATGCAATGGGTGCTCCAGCAGTTGGTGATAAGAGTGCATGGGAAGCTACACTTAAAAAAGGTCTAGATACCGTAATATCAAATACACTCAATGGTGTAAATGGTATGCCTCCTCGTGGTGGGTCATCATTGTCAGATGATGAGCTTAAGCAGGTTGTTGATTATATGATATCAGAGTCTAAATAAGAAAGACTTATCACAATTATTACACAATAAAGAGATAGCATAGGGTATGAGTTTGGGAAACCTTCCCTACCCTATGGTTTAAATAGAAAGGAAATTAAATGAAAAAAACTATGTTAACACTTGTTGCAGTTGCAGCAATGACAGTAAGCCTTAGTGCTACAGACTACAGAGCTGAGAAGCCAGATACTTGGACAGCACATGATGTACCAACAGCGATTAAAGCACTTTACGGTGAGATTACTCCAGCTGAGGGTGAGATTAAATTAAAAGCACCAAAAGTTGCGAGTAATGGTGGAGCTATTCCTGTTTCAGTTAAAACAGATATTCCTGCTAAGTCAGTAGCTCTTTTCCAAGATGCTAACCCAGAAGCAGCAGTAGTTGTATTTAATGTACCTGAAGGTGCAAATGCAGATTTCGCTTTAAAAATTAAAATGAAAAAGTCTGGAACAATTACAGCGATTGTTGAAGGTAAAGATGGTAAGTTTTATTCTAAAAAACTTACACTTGAAGTTGCACTTGGTGGATGTGAAGGTTAATCCTTTCACACATCAAAACTATAAATATATTTAAAGGAAAATAGATGAAAAAATTAATGTTAGCACTTGTAAGTGTTGCACTTATGGCTACAGCTGCGATGGCTGATGCAACAGAAGTAAAAATGAAAATCAAAGCAAAAGAGAAAGCTGGTATTGTGAAAGCAAAAGTTTCTATCTCTCACGATATGCTTACTTATGATCAAGCAAAGAAAAAAGGTAAAGAAGCAAACTTTATTACACATATCACTGCGACTGTAGGCGATAAAGTGGTTTATGATGCTTCAACAAGTCAATTTCTTTCTAAAAACCCATTGATTAAATTTTCATTCGCGGGTAAAAAAGGTGATGAAATTAAAATCACATATACACAACTTAAAGGTGAAGTATTCTTCGCAACTAAGAAAATCAAATAATTTGATTTATACTATACTGCCATTGCAGTATAGTAGGCGTCTTGGCATAATTGAATATCTAGTGGGATGTTTATTTATTTTAAAACAGAATGTACATTTTAGTTTATTTGAAACCAATGAGTGACTTCTCTATGTAGTGTCGCTGCTTCTCTTCTTTTAAAATGTAGTGCTAAATCAAATGCTTCTTTTCCATAATTTTCTTTATACTCTTTAATAAATGTAGTGTAGAGACTTTCTTTCATCGCGGTAACTTCATAGACTACTTTATGGTAAAGTATTGTATTGGCAGTAAGCTCTTCTCTTGAAATTTCATTAATATTAATGCTTCCATAACGGTCATCTTTTTCTTTTGTCATACTCATTTCAGTATAAGCACGCATAGAAGCGAAAATATGCTCGAATTGATGAAGAGGTGTATCTGTACTATGGATAATGGTGGCATCATCTTGTGTGTAGCCCCAAGAGCCAGAGATATCTAGTTCTAAGTCGTAAGCAGACTTTATAATTTCTTTTAGGTTGTCATCTGAATTTAGTGGTTCAAACAGAGACATCGTTTATAGTCCTGCTTCTTGTATCGCCTCTGTTCTCGCATGGGAAATGAGGGGTTCAAATACAAGTTTTAAGTTACCGTTGTTCATGATGTCGTCAAGGGCATAAAGCGTGAGACCAATACGATGATCGGTTAGTCTATTTTGAGGGTAGTTATAGGTACGTATTTTTTCTGAACGTGAACCTGAACCTACTTGAAGTTTTCTTTGGCTAGCAGATTCATCTAAGCTTGCTTGTAGCATATGTTCATACACTCTTGCTTTTAGTACCTTCATGGCTTTAGCTTTGTTCTTGTGTTGTGATTTCTCATCTTGTATTGCTGCAACTATCCCAGTTGGGAGGTGTGTTAGACGTACAGCAGAGTCTGTGGTGTTCACTGACTGACCACCACAACCACTTGAACGGTAGGTGTCCATCTTTATTTCGTTGGGCTTGATATCTACTTCTACATCATCTACCTCAGGAATGACAGCCACAGTGATGGCTGAAGTGTGTACCCGTCCTTGAGTTTCTGTATCAGGCACACGTTGTACACGGTGGATACCACCTTCGTACTTAAGGAGGGCATAAACATTTTCACCCGATATTTGTGCGATGAGTTCTTTGTATCCACCTGCGGTACCATCGGAAGAAGACATAATCTCTATTTTCCAGCCTATTTGTTCTGCATAACGTGAATACATTCGAAAAACATCTGCGACAAAGAGAGCAGCTTCATCTCCTCCTGCACCTGCACGAAGTTCTAGCATAATGTTTTTATCATCATTTTTATCTTTAGGGAGCATAAGTACTTTTATCTCTGCTTCTAGTTCTGGAAGCATTGGTTCTAGCTCTGCTAGCTCTTCTTTTGCTAGGTCTCCTAACTCAGGGTCACCTAAGAGTTCTTTATTGTCAATAATGGCATCGAAAGTTTTTATGTATGACTTAGCTTTCTCAACCAAGGCATTAAGCCCTGATTGTTCTTTACTAAGTTTTGTCATACGGCTAATATCTGAAGCAATACCTGGAGATGAAAGTAATTTTGTAATTTCGTTGTGTCTATCTATAAAAGGTTGTAGTTTTTCTTT
>JAMONG010000193.1 GCA_027066595.1 Sulfurovum sp. | reverse complement strand
TAGTGGTGGGGTGTTTGCGGTGAGAGTTAGAGTGAAGAGCAGGATTATTGAGATTAGTTTTAGTATTTGTGTCTGGCTTTTGAACATGAAGTATTTTATCTTATGATGGCTTAGATGTGGAACAAGGAAATCTATTTTCATTTTTTTGATGCCATAAATCTGGATTATTCCTATCTATACAGTTTTTACTTACTTCAACTAAATTATCTTTATGTAACGAAAAATACTCAATAATTCTATCTAACATCTGCTTTTCATCTGCTGTATGAAAAAAGTCATCAAATAAAAATTTTCCTTCGCACCAAGGCAAAAAGTAATATTCGTCCTCTATAGACGCTGTTTTATTTAAGATATATGCTTGATGGTTTGAGTGTAGCTTTGTGGAACTTTCAGTTGAACCTTGCTTAAAACTTTCTGCTTGAAATAATTTACCCAAATGAAAACTTTCTTTTTTAACAATCTTGAAAAAAAGATTAGAAGGGTCACAATCAAGTCCTAAATGGACAAAGATATTTTCATTATCTCCTGATAGTGTCAAAAAATCACTACGCAAAAAATTACCACTGACCGTACACCCCATCAAGCCTATTGGTGGTGCAAGCCATAAAGATGGTATGACTTTTAGTGAAAAAGACTCTAGTTTGTATTTTAAATCAGCAATATTTCTCTTGTTGGATATATGCTTTCTTTTATAAAATATATCGGCTTTTGTAAACAAATCATAACGATCCTCTTTTTTTAGTTTATACAAAAGATAAAATCTACCAAAAGATGATTTTCCGTAAAGAATACATTCTATGTGCTCCAATGATATAGTTTCTTTATGCCATATCAATATATCATCTGCAATAACTATGTCTTTATTTAAAACCGCATACAATATCTGATGGTATAGTGTAGCCATGAAACCCTTGATGGTATTTATTATAAATACAATAAAGCCTATTGGTAAAAGTAGCAGATAAATTATCTTTTTCATTTTTAATATCCTATAATGATGGCATTGTAATCATAATTTGAAGACCGCTAAGCCATGCTGTATATGACCAAGTCCAACAGCTTGAAAAAAGTAAATGGTAGTTTTTATTCTTTTTTATTCCATAGTTCTTCATCTCCCATAGAGAAAATTGCTTAGGTGATAATTTAACAAAGCTAGTATTGCTCCAATCTCCACCCAAAAGAGGCTCTTTACTTATCCATCCGCCCGATATGCCAGACGCAAATGCTTTATTTGGATTTTGACATCCAACATCATATCTAAAACCAGAGCCATTGATATTTATTTCAGAGGCTACAATATATGAATGCTGTATTGTATTTCTAAGTGGATTACTACTTGAGAGAAACGGAGTTGTTTTTACAGATATATCATATATCTTATTAGCCCTGAGTTGAAATAAAACACCTCCAGCAGTTGCACCAATCTTAATTGCTCTTGATGCTGACATGATATTCATAATTCCTATAGAGCTTGTTAAGCTCATCATACTCATATACCCACTAGGATCAACATACATGGTAGGATTACCATTACCATAAAGATAATGATTTTGAGTTATAGGATTACCAGCAGTTCCATCATAAGTATCTCTTGTTAAGAACCTGCTAGATGTTGGAGAGTAATACCTAGCCCTCAAATAATAATTATCACTCTCTTTATCAAACTGCTCACCAGTAAATAAGAAGTTATTTTCTGATGTACCTGTATGATTTGTAAGCTCACCATATGGAGTGTAATTGTAGCTATCAGTAAGCGTTTCTGAACTATCAACTAGCCCTCTTGTGCTACCAAGAGCATCAGTTAAAAAGA
>JAMONG010000192.1 GCA_027066595.1 Sulfurovum sp. | reverse complement strand
TATCCGATGCTAAGAAAGATAGCTTTGTTCTCTTTACGGGCCTTTTCAAAAGCCTCATCACCCCAGGGGTACCAGTCTACAGGATTGTCAGCGTGTTGTTGCAAGTAGGGAGAGTGTTCATTTTTAAGACGGTTTGCCATTTAGTGCCTTTTATCAATGTTATTAACATAATGCTAACAGATTTTAAGTTATTATTACACAGCTTATACACAAATAGTACAATAGAATACTATAAAAGTTTGATAAATAAGGATAAAAATGCAAAATATAATCAAAAAGTTACTCCTAACAAGTGTACTTTTTTCAGTTTTTGTTTTCGGTGGTTTTTCTTCTGCACTGAAGAAGCAAAAGTTTCTTTCTCCAGATGAAGCCTTTCAAGTGAGTGCAGTTTTAGAAGATGGTGTGATTAAAACCAATATCAAACTAGCAGATAAGATTCATGTCTATGAAGACTCTGTACACTACAGGGTGATAGCACCTGATGAGGTCGAACTTACTGTAACTAAGCCAGAACCTCATGAGTTTGATGGCGATAAAGTCTATGAAAAAGAGCTAAAAGTAGACATCTCCACAGCAGACATAGAGTCAAAAGTAGCAGGTGACTATACTTTAGAAGTAGAGTTTCAAGGGTGTTCTGATGCAGGTATATGTTACCAACCTATGAAAAAGACATTCCAATTTAAAGGAAAAGAGTTAGGTATATTTGACAAAATAGCTAAGATGATTAAAGAAGGTAATACTTCTAAAATAGCCGATATTTTAGTGAATGAAAGTTCTTTCTTTATCTTGTTTATTTTCTTTATATTTGGACTTTTACTTGCACTTACACCATGTATTTTCCCTATGATTCCGATTTTATCATCTATCATCATCTCACAACAAGGTGGAGATGAAAAACCCTCTGTGGCTAAAGCATTTTTTACTTCTTTAGTCTATGTACTCTCTATGGCACTGACTTACACGGCAGTAGGTATCATAGCAGGGTTACTTGGAGCAGATATTCAAACTGCGATGCAAAATCCTTGGGTATTGACTATCTTTGCTTTGATGTTTGTGGCACTTGCCTTTTCTCTCTTTGGTTACTACGAGATAGGACTTCCTGCGTCATGGCAGTCTAAACTCTCTAAAGCCTCTGATGATGCACAAGGTAAAGGCATACTGGGTACGGCGATTATGGGACTCTTGTCTGCACTTATCGTAGGACCTTGTGTTGCTCCGCCTCTTGGTGGGGCAGTACTGTTTATCTCTCATACGGGAGATGCACTTCTTGGGGGAGCAGCACTCTTTGTGATGAGTATGGGTATGGGTATGCCATTGCTTCTTGTAGGTATAGGAGCTGGTAAGTTTATGCCTAAACCTGGTGGCTGGATGACAGTAGTTTCTCAAGTCTTTGGTGTGATGATGCTTGGACTTGGTATCTTTATGCTTTCTCGTATCTTACCTGATGGACTTACACTTGTACTATGGGCACTACTCTTTATGGGGTCTGCACTTTATATGGGTGTATTTGACAGTAGCGATGAGACTAAAGGAGCAGGAAAACTCTTTAAATTACTTGCAGTCGTACTCATGCTTTGGGGTATGTCTCTCTTTATAGGTGCTATCTCAGGAGCAAACTCTATGCTTCGCCCATTTGAGAAGTTTACTTCGGGTGTTGCAGTGGCATCTTCTGGCGTGAGTGAAAATAAAGAAGGACACCTAGGTTACTCCATAGCAAGGCTAGAAAAAGAGATAGCAGCTTCAGACAAACCTGTGGTAGTGGACTTCGGTAAAGACTCTTGTACTGCGTGTACAGAGCTTGAAGAGATTACGT
>JAMONG010000191.1 GCA_027066595.1 Sulfurovum sp. | reverse complement strand
ATCTATGCTCGCATTTGGTATCTCTATCCCAACAACATCACGCCCTGGTATAGGTGCTTGTATACGGATAGTCTCTGCACTTAAAGCCATGGCAAGGTCATCTTGTAATCCTAAGATTTTAGAAACTTTTACGTTAGGTGCTGGCTTAAACTCAAAGGTAGTCACAAGTGGACCAGAGTAAGTACGTACCACATCTCCATCTACTCTAAACTGTGCAAGTTTTGCTAAAAGGTCTTCTATCTTTCTGTCTATCTCCGCTTCATTGACTTTCTTAGTCACCTTAGGTGCTTTTTGTAAAAAATCAATCTTTGGTAACTTAAAGTTCTTTGGTTTAGCAACGACACCTTTGTCTATGGCATCCATGAGTTTAGAGTTCTCTTCAAGCTCTGAGACTATCTTTACATTGGAATTTGTTGTGCTTGTACTCTCTTGGGGCGTGGCACTACAACTCATGTCGTGTTCTAGTTCAAGTATCTCGTTAATCACAGCATCTTCGGCAACTTCATCTAAACTAGGTAAAGGATTCTGCTCTATCTTTGTAAGCTGTTTTTTAACTGTAGCAGGCTTACGTTTGACCGCTGTTTTACGCTTAGGTTTAGGCTTCTCTTCAAGAAAAGGCATCATCTCATCTTCTAATGCAGGAGAAGAAAAAGGATTGGTAAATATTTTTTTTAAAACCTTAGGCACAAGAGCCATCGTGCTCCCCATCCAACCAAGAGAAACTTTAGGTTTAGGCGTTTTTACGTTGAAGCTAGGTATAGAGAAGTCATCATCCAAGATAAAGACTAGCGAAAGTGTCACTATCATTAACCATAAAAGCCATAATCCAGCTTGCCCGATGAATGGCTGTAGAAACTCAACTACCTGTGTACCTAAGTACCCTGCCACTTTTAACTCCAGCACCAATGCTTCAAAAATAATAAGTGCAATAAAAAAGAGTATCCAACCCAAGTAAAAGTCAATATTTTTACGTTGTGTAGCATCAGTATAGAGTTTATAAAGAGGGTAAAAGAGTATAAAAATGTTCACATAAGCCAAATACCCAAAAAGATAAATGTTTGTCTCACCTATAAGCTTCCCTATGTTTCCTGCAAGTGCAGTTTCAGGAAAGAGTGTCGAAAATGCCCCATATAAAAAGAGTATTGCTGTGATGATTATCGTTATTTTCAAAGGTATCCCTAAATTGATATTAATTAATGCAGATATTATAACAAATTTAACTAAGGCAGCTATGAAAATAGTGCATATTGCCATATAATTTACATTATAAGACCATTCTAAACGCTATTTAAGCACTCTAGTTGTAAAATCCCTCCACGTTATGACATTGCCCGCGTGGTGGAATGGTAGACACGTCGGATTCAAAATCCGATGTCGCAAGACGTGGCGGTTCGAGTCCGCCCGCGGGTACCATTGATAGAATGTTTTTTGAGCAAAGCTCAACAAAACTACGCTGTCGCTGAGACAACTTCAGCAGTCGGCTCACGAAACTTGTTTCGTTTATGATGATATTTTCAAACAATATCATAACTATCTTGTAAAACTTTTACGTACTAAAATGAAATACTCATTTTTTGCGGGCGTAGCTCAGTGGCTAGAGTTCCTGCCTTCCAAGCAGGCTGTCGAGGGTTCGAATCCCTTCGCCCGCTCCACTTCTCTCAATACCTATTTATCAATTCAGCATTTAATCTTTCTAACCTCTGCGGTGTGCCTATATCTAACCACTCTCCCTCATAGAGTTCACCTGTTACCCTGCCCGCTTTTATCGCAGCTCTAAGCAGTGGTATAGTGCTAGATTTACCATAAGGTACGCCATCA
>JAMONG010000190.1 GCA_027066595.1 Sulfurovum sp. | reverse complement strand
AAGATCAAAAATTACCCTTATAAAAGATATATGCATCACTCTATGAGTTTTAAAAATAGACTCACGGGGCTTTTAGGTGCTAGAGGGGTTGGAAAAACGACATTTTTGCTTCAATATCTTCAAGAGGTAGATATTCCTGATGCGAAAAAACTCTACCTCAGTGTAGACAATTTAGAGATAGAATCTCTCTTTGACATCGCGCACTACTTTGAACAAAAAGGGGGTAAACTACTCATCATAGATGAGATACATAAATATAAAAACTTTGAGCAAGAACTCAAAAAAATTTATGACATTTTAGACGTAAGAGTTATTTTTTCAGGTTCTTGTGCCTTAAAACTTGACCATTCAAAAGCTGATTTAAGTCGAAGAGCTGTTGTCTATTATGTAAAAGGTTTGTCTTTTAGAGAGTTTTTAGAGTTTAAAACGGGTAAATCATTTACGTCATACTCACTAGAAGAGATACTTAAGAATCATATAGATATTGCCTCTCGCATCACAGAGGAGATAAAGCCGTTTGAGTACTTTAGTGAGTATTTAAAGTACGGTTACTACCCTTTTTACTTTGAAAATGAAGAGGAGTATCTTCTGAAGCTTTCTCAAACAATCAACACCGTTATAGAGGTAGATATACCCTCTATTTTTCCCATAGAGTACAAAAATGTCATCAATCTCAAAAAACTTGTAAAACTCATCTGTATTTCCAAACCGTTTAAAGTCAATCTCCAAGAGCTCATGAAAAAAATGGAGCTGAGTGACTATAAATCTTTGTATAGGTTTATAGACTATCTGCACAAAGCAAACATCATAAGAGCTGTCAAAGCACAAAGTAAAGGTGATGCTCTATTTTCAAAACCCGACAAACTATACTTGAACAATACCAATTTACTTTTTGCCTACTGTAAAAACAGTGAAAAAGGAACACTAAGAGAGATATTTTTTAGCTGTATGGTAGATGACATGGTAACAACAAAGCAGGGTGATTTTTTGGTGCAGCAGAGGTATGTTTTTGAAGTTGGCGGTAAAAATAAGTCCTACAATCAGATAAAAGATATGGAAAACTCGTTTATTGTTGCTGATGATATTGCAGTGGGTTATGGAGATAAAATTCCACTCTATCTGTTTGGATTTTTGTATTGAGGTCTGTGAAGTATTGATAGTGCTTGACATGTAGGTGCTCTATATTTCCTTCTCATTGCTTACGATATAGCAGATGCTAAACGTCTTGGTAAAGTGGCACGCTATTTGGAACGGCAGGCTATTCGTATACAACACTCCATCTTTTATATTGAGCCGGCAAATAGCAATAAACTGTATGATATAATAGAGATGTTAAACAGCTACATAAATGAACAAGATGATGACATACGGATTTATACCGTTATAAATACCGGTGTTGCACTGGGACAAGCTGTTGATTTGAACGCACCGCTTACCTTTACATGAAAGGTTGGTTTAAGGTATGTATTGCATAGAGAAGGAATGAAAGAGAGGACAAAAGGTTCATACTATGAGTTTAAAGAGTATTTTAAGATTTCTTGAAAATAGAGATGTGCCTAATGTACGATATTTGAAGTACCATTGTTGCTATTACATGTAGACCCGATTTTAAGGGGATTGAAACGCGTTCTGAAAGCCGTAGTAGTCTGCTTTGTCATTATATGTAGACCCGATTTTAAGGGGATAGTAGAACATGACCAAACAGAAAAAGTGCGTAATGTTGACTTTTTATATACAAAATTATATACTATTGTCAAACATAGTTATATACAAGGATTGTAATGCACACGATTTCTCAATTAGAAAAAAAACAGGTGG
>JAMONG010000189.1 GCA_027066595.1 Sulfurovum sp. | reverse complement strand
TATTATATGTTCATGCAGTTTTTTATGATAGGTGTATTAGTCTATCAGACTGATATCATCAATACCTACGTCATGGGAGATATTGAGAACGAAGAGATTGCTATATTTTTCTATTTTGTTCTTGTAGAGGTAGTGACTGTCTTTATACTTCTCTTTGTACGCTCTTTTTTAGAGACTAAAAAGTACCTACCAAAGCACGATAAAATCTTGGGATACATGATGATATTTGTTGTCCTAGATTTAGTCCTCTTTTTTATACCTATTATGTTGATTTTTCAACTCTATTCATTTTTACTGCTCTATGTCATCTGGTTGGCATGGCTACGTTTCAAACAGAGCTATACACCTGCACTCTTTTTTATGCTTGGATGGTTTGCGTTGATGCTTGGTATATTTGTATCTGATTTCTTTGATGAAAAATACTTTATATTTGAGCCTATCCTCATAGGCTCTACCATCGAAGCTCTTTTTCTTGCCATCGCCATTTCATACAAGATGAAAACCCTCAAAGAGGAAAAAGAGCAACAAAAAGAGCTACTCGTCCACCAAAGTAAACTCGCTTCCATGGGAGAGATGTTAGGAAACATCGCCCATCAATGGCGACAACCCCTTTCACGTTTGGGGTACATACTTATGAACATCGAGTCTAAAGACAAAGAGCATCACCATACACAAAAGCTCCAAGAAGCATCAGACCAACTGGAGTTTATGTCTCAAACCATAGATGATTTTAGAGACTTTTTTAAACCAGACAAAGAGAAAGAGTCTTTTGGTTTAGCCGAAGAAATACAAAAAGTCATAACACTTCTTGAACTTAGCGAAGTAGAGGTTGAACTAAATGTCATCGAAGATACAAATATTCTAAACTACAAAAATGAATACAAACAAGTCATCCTAAACCTCCTCACAAATGCCAAAGAAGTATTAGAAGAAAGAGTCATCTCCTCACCCAAGATAGTCATAACCATAGACAAAATCCATGTCACAGTAGCAGACAATGCAGGAGGCATCAAAGCCAAAGAGTTACAAAAGATATTTGAACCCTACTACAGTAGCAAACTACAAGGTTCAGGCATAGGTCTTTATATGTCCAAGATGATTGTAGAGAAAAATATGGGAGGGAAATTACGTGTTAAAAATAACAGGGATGGGGCAGTGTTTATACTTATACTTTAATCCATCCAAGCAGAAGTAACAATCTTAGGCTTATCATCATGTATCTTTATCTTCTCCGCACCAACACAACGCCCTGCATCATCAAGTTCAAAAACAACCATCTGAAAAATAGCCTTACACTCATCAGGGACATCGTAGTGTCCCCCTAATGACGTTAAAAAACGTTTTACAGGCACAACATCATCCATGCCTATCACACCATCTCTACACCCTGTAAGCCCTACATCTGTGATATAACAACAACCATCGACCACCTGTAAGTCATCTGTAGCCACATGGGTATGTGTGCCAAGTATGGCAGAGACTTCATGTTTAAGCATCTGACGTAAAGCATTCTTTTCAGAACTGGCTTCTGCGTGTATGTCTATGATAATATGTTTTACATTTTGAGCTTGTAGTTTTTTAACCTCTTCTACTATCATCGTAAAAGGGTTATCTACCATAGGCATGGTGTAGTGTCCCATGAGGTTGATAATGGCTAGTTCATGCCCTAGAAGTGTTGTTTTATATACTCCCTCACCAGGGATCTCTTTAGGGTAATTGATAGGACGAATAAGTGGATACTTATCAAATATTTCAAGTATCTCTTTTTTATCAAAGGAGTGGTTACCCCCTGTCATCATATCTATACCATACCCAAGCAGTTCTATGCAGTTTTTTTCAGTGAGTCCAAAACCATGAGAGGCATTT
>JAMONG010000188.1 GCA_027066595.1 Sulfurovum sp. | reverse complement strand
TAAGGTATTTCATCACTTAGGTTCTCAAAAATAGACTCTCTAATGAGTTCTTTGTAAATATCACGTATGTTGTCAGTTGTCAATATTTCTGTATCAAATAAAAATGGTGAGGTAGGTAGATGCTTGGATATTTCATCAAGTAGTTGACTCTTCCCTACTTTCTTATTTACAGAGAAAGGAATGATAGCTTCAAATCTATCTTGATACTTTTGATACTCTCCTAATTTTTTAAGAATATCACCTTGTTTCACATGATCCATTTTAGTTAAAAGCACAATGTGTTTTGTAGCCTTACGTTCAGACATTTTCAAAAACTTCTCATATTCTGTAAGTTTATCTGTTATAGGTGCTAAAAATACTATGAGGTCTGCATCACCAATGGCTTTAAGCACTTCATCCATCATAAACTTATTAAGAAGTTTTTCTTTTTCATGTATACCTGGTGTATCTACAAAAATAATTTGTGACTCTTTTCCATACATGTCTTCATGCATCACTATGATATTCATACGTTTACGCGTAGCTTGTGCTTTCTTAGAAACCATTGCAAGCTTTTCACCTACCACATGGTTAAGTAATGTACTTTTCCCCGCATTAGGACGACCTACAACTGCTACAAAACCTGCCTTAGTATCTATCTCTTCATTTTCATGCTCAAACATATATATATTCCTTACAGCTTACAGTATGTAACGGGTTGTATCTTCATCTTCTACCACATCACCTATCTTCTCTTTTACAAGTGCTTCATCAACCACTATTTTTTGACCACTGTGTTCATCAGCAGAAAAACTTATCTCTTCTAAGATACGTTCCATCACTGTATGTAAACGTCTAGCACCGATGTCTTCCGTCTTTTCATTTGCTTGTAGTGAATAAGAAGCTATGGCTCTTAATGCTGACTCTTCAAAACTAAGCTCCACACCTTCTACTTTCATTAGGGCTTCATACTGTTTAATAAGTGAGTTATTTGGTTCAGTCAATATGCGATAAAGCGTCTCTTCATCTAAAGAATCTAGTTCTACACGTAAAGGGAAACGCCCTTGAAGTTCTGGCATCAAGTCACTGGGCTTTGAGACATGAAATGCACCTGCTGCTATGAAGAGTATGTGGTCTGTTTTTACCATGCCAAGCTTAGTGTGTACAGTAGAGCCTTCCACTATAGGAAGTAAATCACGTTGAACACCCTCTTTACTTGGGTCTTGTCGTCCTTGTGAATTAGAAGGCACTGCCACTTTGTCTATTTCATCTAAAAAAACGATGCCACCTTTTTCTACTTTTTCCAGAGCTAATGATTTGAGAGACTCTTCATCAAGCAGTTCATCACTCGCTTCTACTTCCAAAATCTTCTTCGCATCTTTTACAGATACTTCTTTGTCAGGTCCTTTTTTGCCACCTCCTAGTACTTTAACAATACTCTCTTGCACCTGTATCATTTGAGGAGGAAGTCCATCTTCTGGTAGTTGTGTATTGTTAGGCATAGTCACTTTAATCTTAAGATGATCAAGTTCACCTTTAGCAAACTTCTCTTGCATACGTGCGAAACTGGCTTCATACTCTGCTTTTTTCTGTTCACTAGCACCTGCTGGAAGTGGAGGGAGAAGCTTTTCTATAATCTTATTTTCTACATAGTTTGCTATCTTCTCTTTATTTTTCTCATTTTCAGCTTCACGTACTATCTGCATAGATGTTGCTGCCAAGTCACGTATCATAGACTCCACATCACGCCCTACGAACCCTACTTCTGTATATTTACTCGCTTCTACCTTTATGAAAGGTAGGTTCATCATTTTTGCTAGTCTTCTAGCTATCTCTGTTTTACCAACGCCTGTGCTACCTATCATGAGTATGTTTTTTGGTGTCACATCTTG
>JAMONG010000187.1 GCA_027066595.1 Sulfurovum sp. | reverse complement strand
AAGAGAAACTTGGCCGCGTTGGATTTACCCTAGAAGAGCAAGTAATGTATGTTGAAAACCTACTCAAAATGATAGGGCTTGTTAAAGACTTTCCTAAGTTTGTCACCATCGTAGGACATGGAAGCCTCTCAGATAACAATCCTTTTGAATCTGCCTTAGATTGTGGTGCTTGTGGGGGAAGTATCTCTTTACCAAATACAAGAGCGTTATGCATGATTGCGAACAAACCTGAAGTACGTGAAGCCCTAAACGAAAAAGGGATAGAGATACCTTCTGATGTCAAATTTATGCCAGCACTACACATAACGACTACTGATGTCATAAGCTTTTATGACACACACTATTTAGATGAACAAGAAACTGAACTTTTTGCTACCGTCCAAAAAGATTTTTCAACAGCTTCTCTAGCCTCACGTGAAGAGAGAGTGAAAGTTTTACCTAATGCAGAAACACAAGAAGATTTATTTCTAAAAACAAGAGATTGGTCAGAGCCAAGACCAGAATGGGGACTTGCAGGAAACATAGGAGTCTTCGCAGGACCAAGAGACTCAACAAGACACTTATCATTCGATAACAGACTCTTCATGCACTCGTACGACTGGACGATAGACAATGACAATGCCGACATCCTTACACGTATCTTTGATGGACCGTTGGTTGTAGGAGAGTGGATTAACCTTGAGCACTACTTTTCAACGGTAGATAACAAAGTCTATGGTGCAGGTTCTAAAGTATACCACAACGTCGTCTCTAAAATTGGGGTTTACAACGGAAACTATAGTGACTTGAAAATTGGTCTACCCACGCAAAGTGTTATCGTTGAAGGTGAAGCCTACCATGAACCTGTAAGACTACTTACATTCATGGAAGCTCCCCTTGAAAAAGTAGGTAAAGCAGTTGAAAACTCACTGGCACAGCCCTTTATATTAAATGAGTGGATACGCCCTGTCATCATTGACAAAGAAGCAAAAAAAGTATACTCCTATGAAAATGGAGAGTTTATAGTCATCAAAGAACTTGACTGATACATGCACATAAAGAAAGGCAAATAATGGAAGAAGAAAAAGTATATACTGTACGCATAGAAAATGAGTGTAGCTGTTTTAAAAAATCTGGGTTTGAAAATAACCTTACATATAGTGACAAAGCAGATGCCCAAATGAAAGCAAAAATTTTAGAGTGCCGTATGAACCAAGAGTTCTGCCATACACACTACTTTGAAGCAGAAGATAGAGGTGATGAAATAGTCATAGGCTCTGTAGTACGTGCAGATTATGAAGAAGAAGATGAGGATTAATCCTTCTATCCTCTAAACTTTACCCCTTAAGTGTGAACTTAGGGACATTTACAAAATCAAATTCATTTTCCAGCATAGTAATCGTTGTATCTATCTCTTTACCAATAAGTACTAAAAATGAACTTTTAATCTCTCCATCATATTTATCATAATGCACATCACCAAAACTACTGTTTACAATCAGGGTATCATCAATATCATTGAGTTTTACTATGCCTTTTGCACGGTAAATATTTTTAGGTAATGTAGATATAAACTTATCTAACACATCAAAGTTAGTCTCTTTTATATAAATAGTTTTTGAAATAAGAGGATTCACTGACTGTGCTGCTTGATTTACATCATCAAGGTTTTCTATCTCTCCCAATGAAATATCTTCAAATATCTCTCTTCCTAGTTCACCATAAGATGTTCTCACAAAAAAGTAGTTCTTAAATATAGGTACACCTGTCATGGTATTTTTAATATTATATTTTTCCTTGATTGTAGTTATCTCTTTTTCTATCTCTTTGGCTTCATTTTCGTCTACCAAATCACTCTTGTTGAGTACAAGTATGTTTGAACCACCTATTTGATACTTAAATAT
>JAMONG010000186.1 GCA_027066595.1 Sulfurovum sp. | reverse complement strand
TCGCAAAAAAGCTAGATATTGTTAAATCTAAAGCTATAGGCTTTATGGCAATATCTGGTGGTAGTTGGGTGTATGCTATTAAAGGTGACCCAAATGCTATTTTGGGTTTTGGTATATGGTTTGTATTTGCATTGGGTGCATTTGGAACTATTGTCAATTTCTTAAAAATGGGTGAACTCTACAAAGATTTGGAAAGGATTGAAAATGACACTATTTGATATGCTGTTTACTCCTACGGTTATAGTAGCACTTATTTTAGGATATATAGCTGTAAAACATAAATGGAAAATTGCTGACATTTTTTAACAATGTCGGCTAATCCGCTACTCACAAAAACACAGGTACGAGGTGAACGTAATCGCACCTAAACCCCCTAAGCCAAAACCCACTATAATAAACCATGTCAGTAGTACCAAATATTTCAGTAAAAACTAGCATCACCGACACCACACTAGCCACACTCACCAACCCAAGAGGAGAGACGACTGGCTATGAGTATGACATCGAATATAGAGGGTCAAGTCTTTATTTTTTACTAAAAACTGTAGGTGCGACCATGTCACACGTCTAATCTCGGTTTGATTTTATTGGGTTATTTCAACTGTGACCATCACACAGCTTACTCCTTGACGTGTGACATGGTCACACCTACGAATGATTGGATAATCTTTATTTTTAGGATGTATTTTATATTAATTTAAAGTTAGTAGTGTAGAATTATGGAAAGGGTACACTGAAGTCAGGAGAAGTGATGATTCTCCTAACCTAGTGTGATTACTTATCGCAATCAGTGTTCTTTGACCTTTTACAATTCCTATAATTCAACCACATTAAAGTGACTTTCACTACAGAAATGATAAGTGCCAGTACTGAAAAATAAATTTCCATAACGTACCCTTTCAACTGAGATAACCCTGCCTATACTTGAAGCATAAAACTATACACAAGCCCACCCACTCAATTGAAAGTTGAACACTACCCCATTACCTAAAAGGGTATAAAAAACTATACACCGAAAAATGATTAGTTAATCGCATTACTTATACACTTAACTTTACGTCAAGATAAAATAATAGATATGCTTTTTATATTTCAACCCCTCCTAACTAAGCTTTAGATATAATCGCGAAACTATAAAGAGGTGTATTTGTGATTAAACGTGTATTGGTAAAATTTTCTGGTGAGGCTTTAGCAGGTGAAGAAGGATATGGGATTGATACAAAAATTCTCAACTTCATCGCTGGTGAGATAAAAGAATTGGTAGATGCAGGTGTGGAAGTAGGTATAGTTGTGGGTGGTGGTAACATCATTCGTGGTGTCTCTGCTGCTGCAGATGGTATTATCAAAAGAACATCTGGTGATTATATGGGTATGCTTGCTACGGTTATTAATGGTGTGGCTATCCAAGAAGCATGTGAACATTGTGGGTTAGATGCTAGACTTCAGTCTGCGATAGATATGCAAGAGATAGGTGAAACATTTATCGTACGTCGTGCCAGACGCCACCTTGAAAAAGGTCGTGTGGTTGTCTTTGCTGGTGGTACAGGTAATCCTTACTTTACTACAGATACCGCAGCAACACTTAGGGCTTCAGAGATTGAAGCAGAGCTACTCATTAAAGCAACCAAAGTAGATGGTGTCTATGATAAAGACCCAAATAAGTTTGATGATGCGGTGAAGCTTGATACTTTGTCTTATGACCAAGCGTTGAGTGATAATATTAAAGTGATGGATGATACTTCTATCGCGTTGGCTAAAGAAAATGGATTACCCATTGTCGTGTGTAACATGTTTGAAAAAGGTAATCTTTTGTCAATCATTCAAGGCAATATGAGCTTATGCTCTATTGTAAAATAGATTTTAAAGGAAATAATATGAGAACAGAACAACTAACAGCCCTAGCACTAGAGAAATTGGATTATGATAAATACCTTTTGGCAAATGCCGTAGGTAAAAGAGCTGAAGCCATTGCAAATGGTGCTCCTTCTGTATTGGATATGGATACTTCAGATATGAAATTTGCAGATATTGCACTTCAAGAGATTGCTGAAGGTAAAATCACTGTAAGTTTAGAAGGCTAAGTTCTTTGGAGGCTTTTTTAAATAAAGCTAAAAATATACACACCATAGAAGAAGCAAAAGCACTTCTTTGGGATGAACTTTCTTCTCCTCATCCCGCTACACTTAAAGCATTAGAACTCTCACTTACTGCACATGATGGACAAACACGTAAAAGTGGTGAGCCTTATATAGTGCACCCCATTTTGGTAGCAGCGATTACTGCTAAAGTCTCAAATGATGAGACTATGGTACAAGCAGCACTTTTACATGACGTTGTTGAAGATACTACCTTCACCATAGAAGAGTTAGAAGAGAACTTTGGTGATGATGTCGCTCACATGGTGGAGGGACTTACAAAAATAGTAGAGATACGTGATGAAGAGTTAATCCCCTCTGGTTCAAATGAAAGACTTATTAACTCAGCACTGACATTTAGAAAGATGCTTGTTGCATCGATTAAAGATGTGCGTGTATTGGTGATTAAGTTATGTGATAGACTACACAATATGTTGACACTTGATGCACTGAGTGGAGAAAAGCAAAAGCGTATTGCTGAAGAGAGCATCGTCGTTTATGCACCTATTGCACATAGGCTGGGTATCTCTAAACTTAAAAACCATTTGGAAGATTTGAGTTTTCAGTACATCTATCCTGAAGATTATAAACAGATTGATGACTACATTCAGACCAATGCACAAAACCTACAGTTTAAACTCAATGCTTTTATACAAAATGTACGAGATACCATGGAAAAAGATGGGTTTCAAGAGGGTACATTTGAAATCATTGGTAGGGTAAAACACTATTACTCTATCTATATGAAGATGCAACGTAAGGGTGTGAGTATTGAAGAGGTACTTGATCTACTTGCTATTCGTATTATTGTGCAAGATCCTATTGCTTGTTATAGGGTTTTGGGATTAACGCATTTACACTTTACGCCGCTTATCTCTAGGTTTAAAGACTACATTGCTGTACCTAAAGAGAATGGCTATAAAACTATACATACCACACTGTTTGCAGATGAGGGTATCGTAGAAGCACAAATTCGTACCCAAGAGATGCATAGACTTGCAGAGTATGGGGTAGCTGCACACTGGAAATATAAGGGTGGAGACAACAGCGTCAACCTTACATGGCTTGAATCTTTGCATTATCAAAATGAGTCAGTAGAAGAGTTTTATGAACTGGCAAAATCTGATCTTTTTTCAGAAGATATTACAGTTTTTTCACCACAAGGTGACTATTATACTTTGCCTAAAGACTCTGTGGCACTTGACTTTGCGTATGCAGTGCACTCTGAAGTAGGAGCAAATGCTTTAGAGGCATTGGTCAACAAACAAAAGACCTCTCTTTTAACCATACTAAAAAATGGTGACATCGTCAATATCATTAAAGATGATGAAGCACATCTTTATTGTTCTTGGTTAGATGCTGTGAAAACATCTAAAGCCCAAGATGGTATACGTTCAGCCTGTCGAGCACGTATAAAAGAGTCAGATACCTTAAGTGCCTATAATATTTTAGGAAATTTATTTTCACAAGAGAGCAAGAAGGTCAAAGAGCTTATAGAAGAGCTTGATTTACAAGATAGTATTTATAAGTTGCCTTTGCAAGTGGATTATTACAAAGAGGTGATTCACCAAGTGGCTGCTTATATGGGTGCTAAAGAGGTACGTTTTTGGGAACTTCTTAAAAAAGGGTATAAAAAGCCTAAGATGAAAGAGTTGGAGCATTTTAACTTTTTTACAAACAGACCCTTAGATGGAGTAGAGTTTGATTACTGTTGTCACCCTAAGGTTGGTGACCAAATTGTTGCATTTTATAAGGGTACAAAGGCTATTATACATCATAAATTATGTAAACATGCCTATAAGAAAATATTGGCAAATGAAGCGATGATTTATGTGAGTTGGTCAGGGTCTAAACTTTCACGATATAGACTTACTGTGAGTCTACAAAATCAAAAAGGTATTTTGGCAGACTTACTTGCCAAGCTCTCGGAGCTTGATCTCAATATATTGAGTATAGAATTGGGTATTAGAAACTCAGAACAAGCAGAGTATTGTCAGATAGAAGTAGAGAGTAACGAGTCAAAAAAACAAGTCTTAGCCGATAAAATAGGACAAAAATTTAAACTCATAGAAATCATTAGTTTAGATGATGCATATAACAAATAGAGGAAAGTAAGAGAATGATACAACAGGCACTAAGAGAGATAGGCAGAGGTACAGCAGAAATCATAGACATAGAGCGTATAGAAAAGCTTTTAACGAAATATTATGATGATGGTACAACCTATACCGTTAAGGCGGGTTTTGACCCTACCGCACCTGATTTACACTTAGGACATACCGTACTCTTACAAAAGTTAGCAACGTTTCAAAAGTTCGGTGGACGTGTACAGTTTCTTATCGGTGACTTTACTGCGATGATAGGTGACCCTACGGGGAAAAGTGCTACACGTAAAGTTCTTACTAAAGAGGAGATAGTGAAAAATATCGCTTCTTATACGGAACAAGCATTTAAGATACTTGATGAATCTAAAACAACTATCGTGTATAACAATGATTGGCTAGAAAAGTTGGGAGCAGCAGGTATGTTACAACTGGCTTCTAACCTTACAGTTGCACGTATGCTTGAACGTGATGATTTTTCTAAGCGTTATGCATCTAACACACCTATCGCAGTGAGTGAGTTTATGTACCCTCTGCTTCAAGGCTATGACTCTGTATATTTAAAGAGTGATATTGAGATAGGTGGGACTGACCAAAAGTTTAATCTGCTTATGGGAAGACAGCTACAAAAAGCCTATGAGATTAAAAAACAACAAGCTGTACTTATGATGCCTATATTAGAAGGTCTTGATGGTGTAAACAAAATGTCAAAATCGTTAGGTAACTACATTGGTGTGACCGAAGAGCCTAAAGATATTTATGGAAAAATTCTCTCTATATCAGATGAGTTAATGTGGCGTTATTATGAGCTTCTTAGTGGCAAGTCACTCAATGACATAGCACAACTTAAAAAGGATGTAGCATCTCGCATCGTTCACCCTAAAACTGCTAAAGAAAACCTAGCCTTAGAGATAACAACAAGGTTTTATAATGAAGAGTTGGCTACACTAGCTAAAGAGGAGTTTAACTCTGTATTTAAGGCAAAAAATATACCTACGGATATGGCTGAGTTTGAGATGGAAGATGGTATTTGGATTTGTCAAGCACTTTTAGATGCTGGACTTGAACCATCTACTTCTCAGGCAAGACGTGATATTAAGCAAAATGCTGTGAGTATTAACCAAGAGAAGATAAGTGATGATAAGCTTAACCTTTATACAGGTGAATATATCTTGCAAGTAGGTAAAAAGAGATTTGCAAAAGTGAAGGTAAAGTAATGGAATTAAAATCTTTTAAAATTGGAAAATATACGATAGAAAAACCTATCATACAAGGTGGTATGGGTGTAGGTATCTCTTGGGATCAACTTGCAGGAAATGTGAGTAAAGAGGGTGGTCTTGGTGTTATTTCTGCTGTGGGTACTGGGGTCTATAAAAAAAGAGCCTATGTTGAAAAAACAGTAGGTAAAGAGGAGCGTCCACTTGATGCTATTAACTTTTATTCTTACCCTGCATTAAAAAAGATATTTGACAATGCCAGAGAGATTTGTGGTGACGCACCACTTGCAGCTAATGTACTTTATGCACAGAGTGAATACAACCGTGTGGTTGAAGATGCATGTAGGGCTGGTGCAGATATTATTATCACTGGAGCAGGGCTTCCACTTACGATGCCTGAGGCTACAAAAGATTATCCTGATGTGGCACTTGTTCCTATTGTTTCTACTGCTAAGGCACTTCGTATTTTATGTCGTCGATGGAAAAAAACACACGATAGACTACCTGACGCTGTCATAGTTGAAGGTCCACTTTCTGGTGGACACCAAGGGTTTAAGTATGATGAGTGTTTCTTAGAAGAGAATCAACTTGAAAATATATTAGGTCCAGTGGTAGAAGAAGCAAAAAATTGGGGCTCTATGCCTATTATCGCTGCAGGTGGTGTGTGGGATCATGATGATATTATTAAAATGATGGAAATAGGTGCAGATGCAGTTCAAATGGGAACACGCTTCATTGGTACTGTAGAATGTGATGCTAGTCAAGTGATGAAAGATATTATCATTGCAGCAGATGCTGATGACATTAAACTCTTTAAATCTCCTGTGGGTTATCCTGCCCGTGGCGTGAAAACACAGCTTCATGAAGATATAGAAAAAGGTACAGCTCCTAAAGTTGCGTGTATCTCTAACTGTGTAGCCCCATGTAACCGTGGTGAAGAGGCGAAGATAGTAGGGTATTGTATTGCAGATAGACTCTCTGATGCCTATGATGGTATAGCAGAATCGGGGCTATTTTTTACAGGATCTAATGGATACCGTTTAGAAAATATCATTACCGTGAAAGAGCTGATGGATAAACTAATGAATGGAGAAGACCAGTAAAATTATGCCAAAACTAAGCAGAGTCTTTTTTTTAGTACTACTACTAAATACGCTGCTCTTCTCGGGCTTTAACACCATGACAAAAGCCCTCGTAAAAAAAGCTGAACTTAACCTTTCTTTCTCTAAAAAAATTTCTAAAAAAGATGTAAGACATTTTACGCTCTCTAAGCCTCATAGAGAGATTTATGATTTTAAAAATACACGTTTAGCACATGCAAAAGTACCATTAGGTTTAGGGGAGCATGTACGCATAGCACAATACAAAAAAGATATTGTTCGTGTTGTCATTACCGCAACTAAAGGCTATAAACCTAGTGCTTATCAACCACTTTTTTCAACTAAATCCTATCATATTTCTTTACCTAAAGGCAGAACTGTCAAAAGTACATCAAAAACCAGTGTAAAGAAAAAGTCAAAAGTCTATAACCCACATAAAGATGAACTTATTGTTATAGATGCAGGACATGGCGGACATGATACAGGAGCCATAGGTGGTGGAAAACGTGAAAAAGATTTGGTGTTACAAATAGCTAAAAGACTTGAACGAGAACTTAAAAGACGTGGACATCCTGTCTATATGACACGAAAGAAAGATAGATTTTTAAAGCTCCCTCAACGTACTAAAATAGCAGATAAGAAAAAAGCAGTGGTGTTTATCTCTATTCATGCAAATGCTGTTGCTAAAAGTAAACGTAACAAGATTCATGGTATAGAAACATTCTTTTTACAAAATACCAGAGATGCAAAGTCACAACGTATCGCTGCTAGAGAGAATAAATCTGTACTTAAAGGGACTACGAAATTGAGTAGAAATGTGATTATTGACTCTGTACTTACGGGTCCAAAAATCGTGGAATCCAATAAACTTGCTATAGATGTACAACGAAGAATGATAACAAATCTAAGAACCAAATATAGTGGAGTAAAAGATGGCGGGGTAAGACATGCACCTTTTTGGGTACTTGTGGGTGCTAGTCGACCTTCTATTTTGGTTGAAGTAGGCTATATATCGCATCCACGTGAGAGAAAAAGACTTTTTAATACGCATTACCAAGAACTTATTGCTAAGGGTATTGCTGAAGGTGTAGATAACTATTTGGGTAATAGAAAAAAAGAGATAGATTTTTAAACAGTATAGATATATCTGTAATTTTAGAGTTTTGCAAGTACCAAATCTATTTTATCAATAATATCATCAATAATTTTAGGAAATTTTAATAACTCATTTTCAAGAGAATGAGTTAATTGATTTCCTAATTCAATACTATCAAGTAGCTGAATATAGTTATGAAGTATATCACGTTTTTGAGCACACTCTTTACACATATTTAAACTTTCACACATACCATCATTGAGGGCAAGGTAAGTATTTTCAGAGGCATCTATGAGTATCTTTAGATATTTAGGCTGAGATAAATCTTCTAATGACAGTGAACCACTTAAAATGGTTTTTATCATTTCAAATTTTGCTTTGATTAAATCTATTTTACATTTCATAATTAAGCCTTTTTATCGAAAACTATTTGTTTAAGTTTATCTTATAAATATGGGCTATCTATTGATATAAATCAAATTATATAATGCGTTTTAAAGGAGGAACAATAGGAGACTATCCTATTGCACTATGATTATTTGTAGTTTTTGATTGCTTTATCTAAGATAGCAGTTGCAGCTGCTTTGTCTTTAAATCCTGCTACTTTTACCCATTTGTTTGGCTCTAGCATTTTGTATGTTTCAAAAAAGTTTTTGATACGGTTAAGCGTATGTTCTGGTACATCACCTAAATCATTGATGTTTGCATAGGTAGGGTCTATCTTCACTGTTGGTACAGCGATGAGCTTCTCATCTCCACCTGACTCATCTTCAGTCATAAGTACACCTACAAGTCTACACTTGATGTATGAACCTGCTTGAAGTGGGTAGTCACAAAGTACTAAAATATCAGCTGGATCACCATCATCAGAGAGTGTATTGGCTACAAATCCGTAGTTTGCTGGGTAGTGCATTGAAGAGTAAAGTACTCTGTCTACTTCTACTGCACCTGAATCTTTGTCTATTTCATATTTGATAGCAGAGTTAAGTGGTACTTCAATGATTGCTTTGACTGCATCAGGGTTTTCGCCATGTCCGATTTTACTAATATCCATAAGGGTATCTCCATGTGGTTAAATTTGGGCTAATGTTATCATAAAATTCATAAATAGTTCATCAAATTAGGATATTATATGTATATAAATTATATAAAGGTCAAACAGGATGAAAAGAATTATTTTAGGTGTTTTAGTATTATGTGGTGTTACTTTTGCTATTGAGGTAGGAAGTATACCTCCGAAGGTTATTATAGAAGGTGAAAATGGTGGAAAAACAGATGGAAATGCTTGGGACTCTTCACTTTTAAAAAAGAAAGTACATGTGGTTTTTTATGTTGACCCTGATGAAAAAGATACAAATAGTGCCTTGAGTGCAGCACTTAAAAAACGTCATTTTGACAGAAAGAAGTATGGTTCTGTTGCCATAGTCAACTTGGCGGCTACATGGTTACCTAATATGGTTATAGAATCAAAACTAAAAGCAAAACAAAAAGAGTTCCCTGATACCACTTATGTGAAAGACAAAAAGAAAGTGTTGGTAAAAGAATGGAATCTTGCTGATGATAACTCT
>JAMONG010000185.1 GCA_027066595.1 Sulfurovum sp. | reverse complement strand
AGAGCAGGTTTAGATGTGGGGACGATAGAACTCATATCGAAGATAGAAAATATCATCTATATATCATGTAACCCAGAAACATTGGCAAGAGACTTAGAAACTTTAACCAAAACCCATACAGTAGTTGAAGCAGCGATGTATGACCAGTTTCCCCATACTTCACATGTAGAGAGTGGGGTGTTTTTACGCAAAACGATATAGGCTTTTTCAATTAGTTTTATCTCTTTATGCTATGATATAAGATAATATTATTTTAGGGGAAAGTATGGATTTTAAATATAACGTACTTATTGTTGATGATGTTGTAGATAATATTCAGATGGCTATGAATATTCTAAAAGAAGAAAACTATAATCTAACCTTTGCACTTTCCGGAGAAGAAGCTTTAACGTTACTAGAACAGAATGATTTTGATATTATTTTGCTAGATATCATGATGCCAGGTATGGATGGGTATGAAGTGTGTCAAAAGATTAAAAAAATAGATAAATATCTAAATGTACCTATTGTTTTTCTGACAGCAAAAACGGATATTGACTCTATCACAAAAGGGTTTTCTTTAGGTGCGGTAGATTATCTTATTAAACCTTTTCATGCAGAAGAGTTACTTGCTCGTGTAAAAACCCAACTTGAACTTTATCGTTCCAAATTAGTATTGGAAGAGCATAACCTTTCATTAGAAGCGAAAGTAAAATATGAACGTAAACGTATTTTACATGAAATGGAAGAGGGTCAAAAAGAGATTATCTATATGTTAACAGAGATGATAGAAGGGCGTTCACAAGAGACAGGAGAACATGTAAAGCGTGTAGCACTTATGTCAAAACTTTTAGCAGAGTATCATCCCTCTTTAACAACAGAAGATGCAACCAATATTTTTCATGCAGCACCTATGCATGACATAGGAAAAGTGAGTATACCTGATAATATACTTCAAAAAGCAGATGCGTTAACTAAAGAAGAGTTTGAAGTGATGAAAACACATACCACTGCAGCCCATAAGTTTTTAAAAAGTTCAAAAAGAAAGATTATGCAGTCTGCAGATATTATCGCAATGCAACATCATGAAAAGTGGGATGGTACAGGGTACCCTAAAGGATTAACAGGAGATGAGATACACCTATATGGAAGAATAGTTTCTATTATCGATGTATTTGATGCTTTGACCCATGAACGTTACTATAAGGAAGCATGGGAGATAGATAGATCCATTGAATATATGAAAAAGCATGCAGGAACACATTTTGACCCTCAGTTGATAGATATATTTATGGAACATCAAAATGAATTTATTGCCATTGTACAGTCTTAGACTCTTCTTACTCTTTTTTCTCTCTTTTAGTTATCTCAATGCTTTAGAACTGACAGAAGAAGAAAAAAAATGGATTTTTACTCATCCTGAAGTGAGATTAGGAGTAGATAAGGCTTGGGAACCTTTTGATTTCATCAATGATGAAGGAGTCCATGATGGTATGAGTGCAGACTATTTGGCACTTATATCTCAAAAGACTGGGTTGAAATTTAGTGTGCAAGTATATCATACATGGTCTGATGTTCTTATGGCTGCAAAAAATAGAAAGTTAGATATGATAGCGGCACTTGCACCTAGCGTTGAGCGTAAAAAATATTTAGATTTTACAGAAGCCTATATGACCTATGCCTTTGTGGTAGCAACCGCTGAGCAGCACAAATTTTTTTATGAAATATCTGACTTTAATGGTAAGCGTGTAGGGGTGATTGAATCATATATCACAGAAGATATTGTAAAAAAGAAATATAAACAAATTAAGATAGTGACTTACAGTGATTTGTATACACTTTTAGAAGCTCTTGCATCAGGTGAAGTGGATGCTATTTTTGATAATGCTGTCTCTATAGCTTATCATATTAAAAAGCAAGGGTACTCGCATATTAAAATGGTCACAATGAGTGAACATAAACGAAGCATCAATATGGGCGTTGTCAAAGGCAATGAAATGTTGCTCTCTATACTTAACAAAGCATTACGCAGTATAAGTTCTTCAGACAAAAAACAGATAAGAGATAGATGGGTATCGTTAGAGTATGATAAGAGTATTGATTATACATTGGTTTATCAGATATTGGGTCTTTTTTTATTTTTTATTTTGGGTACATGGTTTTGGCATAGAAAGCTGCAATATGAAGTAGAAAAAAGAGAACAAGGTGAAGCTCAAATGAGTATGTTGATTGATAATATACCATTAAATGTCCTTGTAAGTACGTATGATGGATCTGTACTTCGTGCAAATAATTTTGCATTAAAGACATTTGAAATTTCTGCTGAAGATATCTATAAACATAATGTAATGGAATTTTATGCAGATAGTGTAGAGCGTGAGTCTCTTATAAAAATGATTAAAAAAGAGGGAAGAGTAAATGATAAGATAGTTAAGTTTAAAAGGCTAGATAAAAGTGAAATGAACGTATTGATTTCTATTATCCCTATAGTATATGATTCAAAACAAGCACTATTAAGTATCATGGTCGACTTAACAGAACGTATAGAGAGAGAAGAAGCATTAGAAGAAGCCAAAAAGATAGCAGACCATGCGAATAAATCAAAATCAGAATTTTTAGCCAATATGTCACATGAGATTCGTACGCCTATGAATGCAATTATTGGGTTTACTGAACTCCTGGATGAACAAGTTCAAAAACCACGACTTAAGTCATATATCAAAATTATTAAAAATGCAGGAAATGCTCTTTTAACATTGATAAATGATATTTTAGATCTTTCCAAAATTGAGGCAGGAAAGTTAGAAATTACAAAAACTGCTGTGAATGTGAATGATATTGTACATGATGTGGCATCTATTTTCAGTATGAGCGTTGGAAGTAAAGGTCTATCTATCGTTGTTGATATTGATGATGAGATACCTAAAAGTTTACTACTTGATGGTATACGCTTAAGACAGGTTTTAGTCAATCTTGTTGGGAATGCTGTAAAGTTTACAGAAGAGGGCTATATTAAGCTATCTGTCCATGCGTTTAATGTGGATGAGCATTTGTCAAAACTAGATTTAGAGATAGCCGTTGAAGATACAGGTATAGGTATACCTCCAGATCAAATAGAAAATATCTTCTTATCTTTTGAACAACAAGAGGGACAAGACAATCGAAAGTTTGGTGGTACAGGTTTAGGACTCTCAATCTCTAAGCGTTTAGTCGAGATGATGGATGGCACGATAACTGCACAGAGTATACTAAAGAGAGGGACAACATTTTTTATTTATCTTTACGGGGTTGATATTTCATCACTACAAATTTCTAAAGAGAACATAGCGTTAGAAACAGGTAAACAGATACGATTTAAGCCTGCTAAAGTTTTGATAGTAGATGATATTGAAGATAATCGTGAGCTAATTGTTAAAAGCTTTGAAAAGACGGCTATAGAGATTGTTACAGCTTCAGATGGTGTAGAGGCTATAACCCAATACCAAAAAGAAAAACCAGATCTTATTCTTATGGATATACGCATGCCAAATATGGATGGTTATGAAGCAACTCGCAAGATTAAATCTATGAGTAATGTGCCTATTATAGCCCTTACTGCATCTATCATGCAAGATGAGTATGAAGATGAAAAAAGTAAAGATTTTGATGGTTATTTACGTAAGCCTGTACTAAAAAGAGACCTTTTTCTAGAATTAAGTCATTTTTTAGCATCTGATAGTGTTCAAATCGTAAGTGAAAAGAGTGAAACTGAATCACTTATTTTAGGTGAATCTACTATGCAAAATATTGTTACGATATTGGATAAATTAGAAAAAGACATTGCACCACTTCATGAAAAAGCTCTACTTACAAATAGTATTTCTGATATAGAGGTATTTAGTATTAAGGTTGAAAAGTTATCTAATACGTATGATATAAAGCCATTACAAGAGTATGTTAGTCAATTAAATGAAGCGATTGATATATTTGATATCATGCAAATTCAATTATTGCTTCGTGAGTTTAGTCTGTTAAAAGAAAAATTTAAATTATTATAATTTCTATAGAGAGAAAGAAGAAAGAGTAAGTGCATACAACTAATTTGTATGCACTTATTTTTTTAGGAATAAACCTAAATTTAAGTTATAGATTAGAGATGGTGGAATTACTTCCAACCATCCGTAACTACTTTAGCAGAGTCTTTGTAAGGGTACTTTTTAACTAAAGCTTTCACTTCTAGTTTTTGGTCGCCTTCTCTCATAAAGTGTGCTAGTGTTACTGAAGCCCAGTAATCTGTTGCATATTCTGTTCCTTCTAGTTGTACAGGTACACCGTTTTTATTAACTGTGTGACATGCAGAACATGTGATAGGTCCAGCATACTTACCATCTGGTGAGTACTGTAGTGCTTGTTCATGTGTTGTAACATCAACTGATCTCTCATCACCATCATAACGTGTAGAGTATAGACCATGCGTCGACTCGTGACATGTTTGACAAGCAATGCTTCCGTGTGCTTTAGAGTATCTGTATAAAGAATACTTGTTCGGCTGATCAATTGGGAAGTATTTACCACCAGTCTCTTGCTCAACAAACGGTGCTAAGTGACAATCGGCACAGTGAGGTTCAGAAGCAGATAACCACCAATCATTACCAGCAGATGCTGCAATGTATGGAACTTCTCCACCCTCTTTGTTGTTCCAAGGTTTAAGATCTAATTTACCATCTTTACCAACATTTTTAACAAGTACTGCTGATTTGTGGTCAAGGTAGTATGAAAGTACTTCATTGTTCCCCGTTGCTTTTGCATCTGCAATAGAAGCAAACTTAGCCATGTCTCCACCAGCTACTGCATCAACTAACTCTTTAAGAGATTTGTTTCTGAGTGTTTTACCTTCTTGTTTAGAGTCATTTGTAATGTCGTCATATGCGTAAAGTGCTTGTGCAACTTTAGAGTGACAGTTTGTACAGTAAAGACCTCTTAACTCTCCAGCATCTTTTCCATGCTCATCTTTAGTCGCAACATTTTCAAGCTGCCATTTACCATAAGCATTCAAGAAGAATGGTGGTTTAGCATTTGGGTTAGAGTGAGCATCACGTCTTACATAACAACCACCACCAGATTTTCTGATGTCACCTTTAGCAAATCTTGCTTCACCATATCTGTCTGTTACACGGAATGGGTTGGTATCATCATTCATGTTAGGGTTTTGGAAGTGTGTTGGGTGACATGATTGACATGCCTGTGAACGTCCAGCAGCATCTGGCATAGGTACCATAGCAAGGTGGAATCCGTGAATCGCTTCAGAAAGAGGTTTAGCTTTAACTGTTTTGTATCCAGAAGCAGTAACTCTTGGTTCTTGAAGGTTACCAGAAACATTATCACCATGACAGTCAGTACAGTTTACAAAACCAACTTTTCCAAGTCTGTTTATCGCTGCATTTGAATCATAGCTAGATAGGAATGTTGTTCCGTGGTGCGCATCGTGAAGTGCAAGAATATTAATAGAACCTTCTGAAAGTCTAGCCATATACTCTGAAGTATCTGGGTACGTTTTCCAGTAGTCATATTCTTTATCACCTTGGAATAGACCTTCATCTCTTGCCATTTGAGCAGCTTTACCTGTTCTTGAGTGACATGCATAACAGTTAGGAATATCAACAGGGTTTGTACCGAAGTAAGATACCGCATGACCATCTGGTTGCTTGATTTGTTTACCCGCATTGGTATGAAGCTCAACTGTAGAGTATTGGAAAGGTTGGAAATCTTTTTCTGTTACAGAACGTAAAGAGCCTTTTCTTCTACTGTCGTTAAATGCTGTTAACGGAAGACCTAGTGAATCCCAAAGATGAGAAGCAGTAAGGATGAGTTTTACATCTTTTACAGGAGGTACAAGTGTATCTGTCATGACAACATTTCCACCATCTTTACCAGCGTAAGTCATGTACCCTGTCATTGGAGCACCTGAAGGACCATGATCCACTTTTACAGGAATCTGTCTACCAATACGAAGTCTATCTTTAGCAGTAACACCTTTAGGGATAGTCCCCTCAAGATCTTTATAGATAAAGAGGTGAGTCCATACATAGTTCGCTACGTTATCACCCGGGCTGTCTAAGTGCCCATCACCATCTGCATCTTTTGCTACAGACCAGTATTTCATTTTGTTACCTTCTGAGAACGAGTTGTCTCTAGTGTAAGCAAAAACTTTTACGTTGTCTTTTGGTGTCATAAGTTTAGGAAGGTCAGTTCCTTTACCTACTTTAATCGCTTGTGCTTGAATAGAGTTATATGGAGGGATTACACAACAGTAACTCATATCAAACCCAACACAGTGCATACCAAGTTCGTAGTTTACGAACATGCTATAGTCTGCTTTTGGTTGGAACGCTTCGGCTCCGTTTACTTTTACTTTATCTAGTTTGTCCATGCCAAACGGTGGTGTCTTGTCATAGCCAGAAGCAGCAAAAGTGACAGTTGCTAACAGTGAAGCAGCAATTGTACTTTTTACAATCTTTGAAATCATTTTAGTCTCCTTTTAAATTTGATTACCTTGTATTCTGTCACTAACTATGTTAGGGTTACTTTAAAAACAGCATTTTTTTGAGAAAAAGATAGATTATAAAAAGTTATATTAATTAGAAGAATATTTGTTATAAGCTAGATAGAAATAACCCCTATTTTAGTGAGTAAATAGAGTGGTTTACTCGTCATTAAAAAGAGGTTAAAATTGAAAGTAAAAAGAGAAAATGAAGAGGTTTTTTTAACGCATTCGCTCTTTTTTGGGAGTGTTTTTTGGGAGTAATCCATACTTTGCAAGATCAATGAGTGTCTCTTCTCTTTTATCTTTTAAGAGTTTTACCATGAGAGGGTTTCGATCCATTTTAAACTCTTGGGTAAAAGTGACTTTCCCACTATGGTCAAAGTATTTTTTAAGTCCTACTTTATAGTTTCGTTTATAAAAAACTTCTGATGATTTAAACCCTTCTGAATCCCACTCTGTCATAAGACCTTCACGTCTTCCCATGTTGTAGTTTACTGTTGAGCCGAGTTGCCCATTGTCATAGTAAATTTTTTGCATGTTATGTTTCTGTCCATTTACATATTCTACGATGAGTTTCTCTTTGCCATTATCATAGTAAGAGGTGTAGATGCCATTTTCTTTGCCATGTTTAAAATTGACTTTAGACTTTACTTCACCTTTTTCATTGTACCACCATGTCATACCATGACGTACACCATCTATATAGGTAGATTTTTGTGTATTGTCTTCAACTATGGTCTCTTCTGCCAAAAGTGATGACAACATAAATAGACTAGTAACACTCAGTGATAAGAGTCGTTTCAAAATCATTCTCATAGCCAATCCTTTCTCTTTAGTCTACTTTTCGGTTGTTCGGGTTGAAGTCTAACCCTTTGAGTACCTCTAGTGTGGCATCAGGTTTTTTAGCCTGTACCTTTTTCATAAGGTTTATAGGTCTGTCCATTTTGTAGGTAAGTGTTTTGATGACTTTACCATTTTTATCATACCAGCGTTTTTCACCCTCTTTATAACCATGTTTATACATGACATCATTGTTGAGTGTGCCATCTTTATTATACTCTTTTTGTAGCCCCTCTTTTCTACCAGCCACAAAGTTTACTTCTGAAGCGAGTTTGCCAGTACTAAAATAGTATTTTTCTACGCCTACTTTTTCATCATTGATATAATTAACTTCTATACGCAGTGTACCATCTGCATAAAATATTTTATTGTTACCCTCTCTTTTACCCATCGTATAGTTAATACGTTCAAGATGATTACCCTCTCTATCATACCAATCCATAGCCCCATCACGTTTACCATCAATATTATTGACTTTAAAAGCGAGTTCTCCAGAGTTATAATACGTTTTTTCCATACCATGTTTGACACCTTCTTGGGTATCTGTACGGCTATGCTCTTTATATTCTATTTCAGATTTAACAACACCATCTTTAAAGTGTTCTGTAAAAAGTTCTGCATGAAGAGCAGTGGTGCCTAAAAATGCAAGTGTAACAAGTGTAAGTTTATTCATGTTGATATATTTTCCTAATTATTTTATAAATGTTTTTTAATGTTAAGCAAACAATATTCTATGTTCTACCATCGCACAGTAGTTTTGTACGACATTGATGCCAGCATCTTTTACTTTTTGTGCAGCATCGTTGTTTATGAGTTCTAGTTGTGTCCAGTAGGTTTTTACATCTCCACGGGCGATGACAGCATCCGCTATGGCATCAAGGGCTGCAGGTTTTCTAAAGACTACTACCATATCCACAGGTACATCTATCTCTGCAAGGCTTCTGTAGACTTTTTCACCTAAGATGGTATCTCCTTTTGGGTAAATAGGAATCATCTTATATCCTACTTCTTTGAGGTACGCAGCGACATGGTTACTGGCTTTACTTTCATCAGGAGAAGCACCGACAACAGCAATGGTTTTTGCTTCTTCAAAGTATCTCTTCATCTCTTCTGAACTTGAGTTTACACGCGGGAGTTCACATTCCATTCTTTGTATCCTTTGGGTATAATTCGTTCAATATAATATCTAGGAAAGCGTAATGTTAGACTTAAACATGGTAAAACAAGCAGAACAAAGACTCGAAGATGTCGTCTATAATACACCTTTGACGTTTGCTCCGATACTCAGTAAAATTTCGGGCTATCAGGTCTATTTGAAAAAAGAAAACCTTCAGCATACAGGAGCATTTAAACTGAGAGGTGCATTTAACAAAATTGCTTCACTTGTAGAGCAAGAGGCAAACATTTCAGTCGTAGCTGCAAGTGCTGGAAACCATGCACAAGGTGTAGCATACGCGGCAAAACACTTTAATATAGAAGCAACCATCGTCATGCCTAAGTCTACACCACTTACCAAAGTACAAGGGGTAAAAGACTTAGGAGCAAGCGTCATACTCCAAGGCTCTAACTACGATGAAGCTTATGCCTATGCCTTAGAATTTAGTACAACCAATAAACATACCTTCGTACACCCTTTTACAGATGATGAAGTCATCGCAGGGCAGGGTACAGTAGCCTTAGAGATGTTTGCTGCACTTGATGTCATCGATGCACTTATCGTTCCTGTAGGTGGAGGAGGACTCATCTCTGGTATCTCTTTGGTAGCCAAAGAGCTTAGTCCTATGACACAAGTCATTGCAGTCTCAGCAGCAGGTGCACCAGCGATGAAAGAGTCTTATGATGCGAGTAAAGCCATAGACAGCCTCTCTGTCCGCACCATAGCAGATG
>JAMONG010000184.1 GCA_027066595.1 Sulfurovum sp. | reverse complement strand
AAACTATCTCTTTCATACATAAGCACAAAATAGATTACCAAAGGCAATACGATAATGGCTTCATTTGCCAAAGTACTTGCAGTAATAATCCCAGGGAGAAACATAAAAAGTGTTGTAGACAAATAAGCATCTGATCTTTTGGAAAAATATCTTCGGCTTAGTTCATAAAAAAGAGAAATACTTAAAAAACCCAATACAATAAAGAAGATTCTAATACCCAAAAAACCATCAACACTACTTTGTCCCCAATGCATAAATATGGAAACGATATCTGTCTCTGTATAATAAATCTTTGCTTCATGTGGACTAATGGGTGTAACAACTGCTAAGTAAAAAACTGCACATACATATACAAAAATTGCAAAAAATAGGTGCTGTTTTTTCATCATTTAAAGTTTTAAGAAGTTATCTAACATCTCATGCCCGTATTCTGACATGATAGACTCAGGGTGAAACTGCACACCATAGATAGGCTTATCTTTTATTTGTAAAGACATAATTTCATTATCATCTTTAGAATATGAAGTCGCTATGATAGATGCAGGAAGTGTCTCTTTTTTTACAGTAAGAGAGTGGTAACGTGTCGCCCTAAACTCTTCTGGTAAGCCTTTAAAAATAGGTGTTTCACACTCCACCTCAACTTGAGACGTTTTACCATGCATCATATTTTTAGCTCTTACAACATCACCACCAAATGCCTGTGCGATACTCTGATGTCCAAGACAGATACCAAAGATAGGTGTAGTAGTCTCTGCAAACTCTTTGATGACATCTAAAGTTACCCCTGCATCATCTGGCGTAGAAGGACCAGGAGAGAGGATGATTTTCTCAGGGTTAAGGGCTTTTATCTCATCAATGGTGAGTTCATCATTACGAATCACTTTTAAGTCTGCACCTAATTCTCTACAGTATTGCACTACATTATAAGTAAAGCTATCGTAGTTATCTATCATTAATACCATTTATTTGTTCCTTAAATCGATGGACCAGAAGAAATCTATCCATCCCTTTGGTTCTTTAACGTACCATGTTGGTGTTATTTTAGCAGTTTTTTTATAAAAGAGTGAGGCTGAAAGAAAAGTCACACTTGGGTACTTCTCATTTAAAACCTTTAATATTTCTACCAATGTATCTCCACTATCCACAATGTCATCAACTATGAGCACTTGCTTGGATGATTTTAAATTGGGGATATTAAATACTTGAACAGAGTCTTTTTTCTCTGTATCATCATACCCTATGGTATTTATGGCATAGACTTCACGAAGGTCATAATACTCACCCAACATTTGAGCCATCGCCAGTCCACCTCTTGCTATACCTAGTATGGCATCAAAAGGTTGGTCTATTTTTTCAGTGAGAACCTTTAAATCTTCTCTAAACTCATCATAGGGATAATAAATTTTTTCAGGCATATACTTTTAACTCATTATAGAGGCTATCTCTCTCAACAGGCGTAAACCCAGAGTTTTTAATGAGTGCGATAAAGTCGTCTAACTCCATACCATTGGCACTTTTTGCTCCTGCTGCTGACTGGATAGCCTCTTTTTCTATGGTACCATCTAGGTCATTGGCTCCGAACTCTTGGGCTATGAGTGCTAGGTTTATGGTACTGGTTGCCCAGTAAGCTTTTATGTTCGGGATGTTGTCTAACATAATGCGTGCTATCGCATAGGTTTTGAGTACTTCTTGCCCTGAGGGGAAGTTACAGTTTTTCATGTAGTTGTTTTCTTTTTGATACACAAGAGGAATGAAAGCGTTAAACCCACCTGTACGGTCTTGCACATCACGCAGACGTATCATGTGGTCTATTCGGTGTGCTCTTGTTTCTATGTGTCCAAAGAGCATGGTGGCATTTGACTCTTTGCCTCTGTTGTGCCATTTTTCATGG
>JAMONG010000183.1 GCA_027066595.1 Sulfurovum sp. | reverse complement strand
GACCTTTTAAATGGTGAACAGGGATAAGTGGGATGTTGTTGAGTACGGCTAAAGTTTTTGCCATAGCGATACCTTCTAAGAGCGTTACCCCAAGTCCAGGTTGATTGGTGACTGCTATGGCTTTGAGATTATCAAAATAGGGTTTTGTCTCTTCCAGTATCTTTGGAAGAGCTACAGCATGTAAACGTGAAGCAAGTTCGGGAACTACACCACCATAACATGAGTGTTCTGCTTCTTGAGATATTTTTTTATGGTAAACAAGCTTTTTTGTCTTGATATCAGTGATAGCTATGGAGCTATCATCACAGCTTGATTCGATGCTTAGTATCATTTTTTCTCTTTTTGTTTAGTTTTTGAATTATTATATCATTTTGGTAATACAAATAACTATAGGTGGGGAAAGGACATCCTAACCTATAGGATTTTTGTTTTTGTTAGGAATAGATATGAAATCTAATCATTACAATCATCTTTTAGAAGTAGGACTTTTATCTTATTGAGTGTTGTTTTGTCTAGCTCTTTTTGAGTGCTTATTTCATTTCCATTTTCTATGGTGTGGAGTTTGTTATGTTTTAAATATAAAGGTTTTTTTGCATAAATTATATTTGATATAATATGATTTTCCATATGTAAATTTATATCATATGCTTGAAATAAAATATTTATATCTATTTCAGTACCTAAAGATTCTGATTTCATATCACTAGCTATTGTTGAATAAAATTTCTTAAAAGAAGAAAAACTTTTTACTAAAACACTTTTTTTTATTATTTCAGGAGAAACTCTATTTACGTATTTCATAAGTACGTCAATAAACTTTTTATCTTGTCGTTTAATAGAAAATAATTTTTGCCATATAGTATATTTATCCCGAGATTCATTAAAATCACCTATTGCTTTTTCCAATATACTTAAATATTTATTATCATCTCTATCAATAGAGAAAAAAAGTCTTATTGCTTCTCCTTTTAAATCAGGTTCATTACTATCCAAATAATCTATCGCAAGATTTAAAATTTTATCATCAGATCTATCTAAAGATTCTAAAGTAACTAAAGCATATCTTCTATCATAATATTTATGGAAAGTATTATTTCTAACAACTGATATTAAGTCATCAATATATTCTTCTACAGTATAATTCACATAACTATATTTCTTATGTATCAATAAATAAACATGATTTTTACTTAAATGATAAGTTTGAAATCTACTTTCTTTATTTCTATTATCATTAGAAGATATTCTTGCTTTTAAATTATGTATTGTATGTTCCAATTCTTTTAAATTATAATTATCTGATTGACTGTAATCTAAGATAGCTTCAAGTTTAACTACTAAAATTTCTTTCTGATGTATTTCTTCAAAATTTTTACATAGCATCTCTAAAGTTTGATTATTTAAAACTTTATAATTGTTTTTTAAAAAATCCGTAACAAGATCTATTGATTTCGTATCATCTAGATTTAGTTCGATTAATGCTTTTAATAACCAAGCCGTATAATCTACATCTTTTTCTTGTTGAATTAAATTAATCAATTTTTGACTAATATCTTTTGTATTCGCAAGTAGGGAAAATCCACTAGACATAGAATGTTTATTATAAATTGAAATAGTTGTATTATTGATTACGTTACTATATATTTCACATAATTGATTTTTATCCTTAATCATAATTGGTAATATATAAGCAAGTTTATATACAACAGCGTCAATTAAATTATGCGTTTGAAATTCTAATTTTGAATACTTTAAGATTAGGTTATATACGGCTTCAGCTATCTCTTTTTTATGAAAAACTTTATTTACTTCTATTTTTTTTAAAAGAGGAATAAACAGATTTTCAAAAAGTTTTTCATCCTTAATCGCATATTCAATCCATAGAATCATTTTTTCCATATATTTTTGATTATCAGAAAGTCGTATTTCACTTAAACAAATAGATATTAAATCAAGTTCGTAAATCCCCACTAAATCCCTCGGCTCACTCTCAATCTCTTCTAACAAAAACTCCTTATCCTCAATTAACCCACCCAAAAAAGCAAAAAACATTTGCATATGAGGATAAAACTTCCAATCTCGTATAATCTCACTCTGCTCTGTTGGTTCAAGTTTAGAAACATACAAAGCAGAAAAATACTCTTGAAAAGTTAAGTGAGGAAATTCGAAACTATTATCAAGTAAATCTTTCTCTTTTCCATCTGATTTTAAAAAGCCTGAATAGATAGTGTTTTCTTCAAAAAATTCAATATTAGTAATGGAATCTTCTATAAAATCCCCATCAAAAAGTATGGTTTGTTTTGTAAGTCCTTCAAAAGCAAGTTTACCTAACTGCTCTTGTATCTTTTTTCTATTTTGTCGTTTGTAAACCCGTTCATCATCTTTATTAGCAGAGTGTTTTTTCAACATATTTTCAATAACTTGACCATAAAGTTCAGTCATGGTCATATCTGAACCAAACTCTTTTAGCTCCCATAGTGAACAAATCATCTCTAACATCAAAGGAATATAAGCAATATGCTTAATACTAATATTGGTCTGCAAAAAAGCTTTTAGAGATTTAGTTTTATCTTGATTCTCTTTGAAAAAAGTATCTATGTACTTCTCTACATCCTCATCCGTAAAACCAATGGTTTCAAAATACTCATTTACACTAAAATCATTCTTTTGATATCCATAAGGGCGAGTAGTTATAATATAGTGACTCAAATGATAATGCTCTATCTCATCTCTTAATATCTTCTTCTTATCACCATCTAACTCATCATAACCATCAAAAAGAAAAAGTGTTTTATTTACATCAAAATCTATACTTATATCTTTAACATCATGACTATAATAGTAATCTCGAATAGCCCCTTGAATACCACCAATTTTCCACTCACGAAGAGGAATATAGATAAGATATTCAAACTCACTATACAGCTCTCCTTTTGCCCATTTATAGGATATGTATTTACAAAGTGTGGTCTTACCAATCCCTGCTTTTCCATAAATGAGTGATTTATTTGATTTATTAACAAGCTCTTTTATCTCGATAGGCTCTTTTGGTTTATGTATCTCTTCATAACTACTCAAAAGAGCTTCTCTGTTTATGGTTTTATCATTACTTTTCTCTTCTTTTTGCTCTTTGATAATGGCTAGATTTACGAAAATATCATCTATAGGCTTTGGGTTATTGGTAGTTAAGAGAGAAATAGTACTAAATTTTTTAAGATAACTATTCTGTAAAATAGCAGGAGTTAAAATAGGATTATCAATAAATGAAACCCCTGTAATTTTTATGATTTGGTCATCACTCAAACTAAAGAGTATATTTTCTAAATCACTAGCCGTTATAAATTTAGACTCATCTAACCCATTGTCCTCTTTTATCTGAGTCAAAAGCTGTTCAGAATCAGCATTAACACCTTTGTATTTGTCATTGACAACAAAGTAAAACTCTTTGACATCTGACCATTGTTCAACTAAACCAGTAAAGTCAGTTTTTATTTTTTTAACAATATCAGGATAAGACTTTCTAATATCTTCAGGAGCATAAACTTGATAAAAAATACCTCTACTTGGAATGTACCCATCATTTTTTCTATCACCAATATTTCCCCAAGGCTTAATAGACCTAAAGTCAAGCTCTTTATAACTCATGATTTCAGTAAACAAATCTTCAAACGCTTGTTTGTCTGCTTTGAGAATTCTATTTTCAAAAAATATTCTGGCTTGTGCTTTTTGATTGGCTGTCATACTTTCCCTTTTAATAAGCCTTTCGGCGAAACTCTATTTTATACCTATTTAATTTCATGGTGAGTTGAAAACATCACCCTATGAGAGATTTTTTGTTAATATCATTTCTTCTATGAGTTCCCACTTTCCATACCCAGAATCTGCATTGATATGCCCCGCATTTTCCAAAACAGTAAAAGATGCACTATATCGCTTGGCTATGTTTTGTGCTTCATCAAGTGCTACCCACGGGTCATCATCGGAGACAATCATATGCACTTCTTTTGCATGGATGTTTTTTGGTTGGGGGCAAGGAAAAAAGGTTTTAATGGTTTTTTCTTTAGTCTCTATGCTAGGTACAGAGACCATAAAGAGTCTTTCTAATTCTTGCATACCCTCTTCCTCACAAAGCCAAAACCAAAGGTTGTTGGCTAAAGAGTGGCATACCACAGTATGAGGTTTAAACTCTTCTAGTAGTTGTTTGACCTGTTTTATCCATCTGTTTTTAGAGGGGAAGTGACAGTTGTCTAGTAAAGGAAAAGAGACCGTACCATAGTTTTTTGCTATCTCAGAAGCTAGCTCTGCCTGCCAATGGGGTGCATCTGAACCACCCCAACCATGTAAAATGAGAACCCTATCTTGTGCTTGCATAGGCTCTCACTTCTGTGTCTATAGTGATGATTTCATCTATATTTTGGGCTTTTACATCAGCAAACTTCTCATAGGCATTTAAAATAATATCACTCATTTCAAAAAAGCCACAGGCTTCTTGTTGAAACTTCTCAATGGCTACTTCATTTGCCGCGTTGACTACTACGCCTAAATGGGGGTTGTTTAAAATATGTTCTTTGATGTTCCAAATAGGATAACGTTTTGCTTCTATAGGGAGAAATTCTAATCCACCTATGGCTAGTAAATCTGTAGGAGGAAGTATCTCATCTTCTACTTCACCTTGAAGTGCAAAAGCGATAGGAAGTTTCATATCCACTCCTGCAAAGTGTGCTGTAGTTGAGCCATCTTTAAATTCACACAAGGCATGAATAATAGACTTTTTTTCTATGACAGCATCAATGTTTGAAGTACCAAAGAGCCACTTGGCTTCTAACAGTTCAAAGAGTTTGTTGGTCATGGTCGCAGAATCTATGGTAATTTTATTCCCCATCGACCAGTTGGGGTGTTTGAGTGCATCTGAAAACTTCGCATCTTTCATTTTGGCTAACTCCCACTCTCTAAAAGCACCACCAGATGCAGTGATGTAAAGTTTTGATACAGGACGCTCATTAATGAGATACCACAACCCAAAGTGTTCAGAGTCTATGACAGTAATGAGAGACATATCTATGAATTCTCCTGCAACGACAAGAGACTCTTTATTTGCAAGTGCCACACGTTTACCTAAGCTTGTGGCTTTAAGGGTAGGTGCTAAACCTGTGTAGCCTACTAAAGCATTCACTATCATGTTACTTTTTGACTCTTCTATGAGGGTAAGTATTGCTTCACTACCACAACGAACATTTGGGTGATTGACTTTGTGTTTGTCTGCAATGTTAGCAATGACAACCACTTTAGGGCTGTGTTCTGATATTTGTTGATTAAGTAGGTCGATGTTTGAGCCTGCTACCATCGCCTCTATGGTAATGTTATAACGTTTAGCGATGATAAGAGTATTAACCCCTATGGAGCCTGTAGAACCTAGTAATACGATAGAGGACATCGGTTATAAAAATGCTCGAAGTGAGATGACCATTATTGGTGCAGCGAAAAGATACCCATCTATTCTGTCGAGTATGCCACCATGTCCTGGCAGTATGTCTCCCGAGTCTTTAACACCTGCTTCACGTTTAAGATAAGACTCAAATAAGTCTCCAAAAACAGAACTAGTGGCAGTAACAAAGCTAACGACTAAAGCTATCCATAAAGGAGCAATGCTTAGACCGACATAGGTACCCACAGCAGTAGCGATGATGATACCTCCGAAAACACCTTCTAGGGTTTTATTGGGGCTTGTGTCTGAAAATTTTGTCTTTCCTATGGCTTTACCTGTAAAGTATGCACCTGTATCGGCAAGAGCCACGGTGATGAGGAGCCATAACATAGAACGTACCCCAAAATCTTGGTAGAGAATGAGAAAAAAGAGTATGCCTGACACGGGATAGAGAAAAGGTAAGAGCAGTCTTTTATCAAAGTTGTGCAGATATGCGATAGCTGCTGCAAAGATGATAGCAACTAAAAAGAAAAGGTCATCAGGGTTAGGGTAAAAGTAGGCAAATGACCAAAGTAAGGCTGCCCAAAAGTATGCAGAAGCAGAAGAGAGTTTAAAAAGTTTCATCGCTTCATAAAAAGCAAACATATAAATGGTACCTAAAAATGCCCACATAATGAAAAAGTTGTCAAGCCAACCTATGAAACCTACAAGTATGAGTAGACCTATGCCTGTGATGACACGTTGTTGTAAAGAGCTTAAGTTTTTTAGCATACTATTTCCTAGTTTTATATAGGTTTAGATTATATCATGAGTTGGATTAAATCCTTATCTCTACACCCTCTTTGGTGACTTTTATCGTGTCATATTTGTTATAAAGTACGTTTGAGCCTTCTTGGACTTTGACAAATTTACGTTTGGTGTAGTCTACCTCGTAGTCTCCAGGGTTTTTTACTGAAAAATCGACACAAAGTTTGGCAGCTGCTTGTATCACAGTATCAGGTAAGTTTTGTTTATCAGTACGGATGATAACATGGCTCGATCGTACCCCTCTTATATGCATCCAAAGGTCATTTGCTTTGGCAATTTCTAAGAGTTTTTGGTTTTCATTTGAGTTCCTACCTACAAGTACTTTGTAGTTCTCTATCCAAAAAAGTTCACCTTCTCTTAGCTTCTCTTTTTTACGTAAAGATTTTGCACGTTTTGGTACGAGAAGTTCGAGTTCATAGGGAGTATTTGCTTGTTCTAGTGCATAGTAGATGTTTTCATAAAATGCTTTTTTGGAACTTAGGTTTTCTTGCTCTATATGTACATTTTTTGCTTTAGCTTTTGCACGTTTAGAGAGGTTAAAATAGTAGTCAGAGATACGGTTAACCGTCACATCTTTGGGCAAAGTGATGGTTATCTCTTTGCCTTCAAAATCGTAGGTCTTTAGCTTCGTGTCATAAGGCTTTATCTGGTAGAGGTTTGACAAGATGAGGTTACCGTAATTTTTAAATTCTTCAGATTGTAAGGCTAACTTCTCTTTGTTTGGCAGTTTGTTTAACAGTTGTTCAAACTTTTTGATTTTCTTTGCTACGGCAGAGCATTTTTGTTTCTTTAATTCTAAAAGTTTTTTAGCCTGTATGTCAGTAAATTTTTGTTCCAGATAACTGTCAATCTCTTCTATCTTTTTTACTTCTTCGGTACGTTCAAAAGGAGGAATAGCAAGCAGTTCCATCCCTGGGCGTATCACCCTAAAAGAGCTGTCACTGTCTATATGCCTAAGTGCTTCGATGATGACTTCATTCTCATCAATGAGTATGGCATTGGTATTTTTACCTGTAAACTCTAGCTGGAGGTAGATAATTTTGTCTTTATAGCTACTTTTAGGGGCTATGGTAAAGCGTAAGATACGGTCACCATTGGGTACATCGACACTTAAAAGTTTAGAGCCTGAGAGTAAGGAGTGAAGCAGCGTATCAAAAGGAGCATTGTAGCCTTGTAGTGGTCTTTGGCTGGGTGCTTTATATACAAAGCTATGCCCTCGTGTCATGTTAAAAAAATAGCTCTGTTTTTTGTCAAACATGATTTCAAGGGTATTGTCTTCAATACGTCTAGCACGGCTTATGAATGTGAAGTCATTGAGACGTGTGGCGATGGCTTGTAGTTCATAGAGTTTCATAGAGATCTTTTCATATAGAGTATGATGAAATTCTAGCATAATTTTATTTCGCTATAATTCGCGTAATTAATTAAAGATACAGAATTAAGGATAACCTTATGGCACAAACAATAACAGAAAAAATATTTTCAGAGCATGCAGGTAAAGATGTACAAGCTGGTGAGATTGTAAGAGTACCTATAGACATGACCATTGGTAATGACATTACGACACCTATTTCTATCAGAGCATTTGAAGAGAGTGGCGTAGAGAAGTTGGCTAACCCTGATGGTTTTGCTATCGTGATGGATCACTACATTCCTGCTAAAGACATCGCTTCAGCAAACCAAGCCAAAATCTCACGTGAGTTTGCGTATAAACATGACCTCAAATACTTCTTTGATGAAAAAGATATGGGTATCGAGCATGCCTTACTTCCAGAAAAAGGACTTGTTATCCCTGGCGATGTCATCATCGGAGCAGACAGCCACACCTGTACACATGGAGCTTTGGGAGCATTCTCAACGGGTATGGGGAGTACGGACATCTCTTTTTCTATCATCACGGGTGGAAACTGGTTTAAAGTACCTGAGTCTATCAAAGTAAACCTTGTGGGTAAACCAGGAGAGCATATTTATGGAAAAGACATTATCTTAGAACTTATCCGTATTTTGGGTGTAGATGGTGCTCTTTATAAAGCCATAGAGTTTACAGGTGATGGTGTACAGTATCTTGGTATGGCAGATAGATTTTCTATGTGTAACATGGCGATAGAAGCTGGGGCAAAAAGTGGTATATTTGCTGTTGATGCCGTGTCACAAGCCTATTTAGATGAAAGAAAAGAAGCCAATGGTGGGTTAAGAAGTGAGCCAAAACTTCACTACTCTGATGCAGATGCAACATACTGTCAAGAGATAAGCATAGATATGGCAAACCTCTCTCCAGTCATTGCCTATCCATTTTTGCCATCAAATGGTAAGCCAGTAGAACAAGCCGTAGCAGATGATTTGAAGATTGACCAAGTGATGATTGGAAGTTGTACCAATGGACGCATCGAAGACTTACGCATTGCAGCTGAGATTATGAAAGGTAAAAGAGTGGCACGTCATACACGTATGATAGTCACACCTGCAACCCAAAAGATATTTTTACAAGCACAAGATGAGGGCTTAATGAACATACTTATAGAAGCAGGTGCCGTGGTTTCCAACCCTACTTGTGGTGCATGTCTTGGTGGATACATGGGCATACTTGGTGACGGTGAACGTTGTGTGGCTACTACCAACCGTAACTTCGTAGGACGTATGGGTGCAAGAACTTCTGAAATCTACCTTGCCAACTCAGCAGTAGCAGCTGCATCTGCCATCGCAGGGAAGATAGTAGACCCTAGAAATATTTAGTCTATTTTAAACTATGTGTGATACGATATTAGTCGTATCACATAATCAATCTCAACGTTATTTACTTACTCCACAAACAACATACAAAGACGAATATCATCATAACTAACCTCACCACCCAATGCCTCATACACAGGCTTAAGGCGTAGCTGACCATCTTCGGAAAAGTTCTCTTTGTTCTTCTTAGTCATGAGCTTCAATACAGCATCATCTACCTTGCTAAACAACTCATCGTTAGGTTTATATTTATTAATATCTATTTCTTTGT
>JAMONG010000182.1 GCA_027066595.1 Sulfurovum sp. | reverse complement strand
CCAGAACTAACAAGTATCACCTCATAATGATGTGTTTTAAGTACTGCGATGAGTTCTACTAGAGCAAACATACGTATTTTCGCTATAGCACCTTCTTGGGTTAAGACATGAGAACCAACTTTTATAACGATACGTTGTTTACTCATCCCTATGCCTCGTTTTCTTCTTTAACACTTTTGATGAAGTCACCCAGTGCATAACGTAAAGGCTCTGTGTTGATGTGTGCTACAGATGAAATAGGCAGTACAAAAAGTGGTTTCTCTTCTGGAAGTTTTACCCCAAAATCTTTTTCAAAACCATAAGAGAGATACTCTTCTTTTGCTTTATATTGACCCAATGTCTTATTGGCTTCTAAACCAATGTCGGCTAAAAAAGTCTCTGTTAAGGTATTGACTTCCTCAACAGAAAGTGAATCTATCTTAGTAATAGCGATAGCATGTTTACGTGTTGCCAATGTCTCAGAGTAACGCGTGAGTTCTATAAGCAATGTCTCATACTGGTATTTCATCTCTCTATAATTTGCAGCATCTATCATAAGAAGCAGTGTTTTAGTACGTTCTATGTGTTTTAAAAACTCCAAACCAAGCCCTCTACCGTCACTCGCACCCTCGATGATACCAGGAATGTCTGCCATCATAAATGACTCATAGTCTCCCATGTGTACCACTCCTAGTTTTGGCGTAAGCGTAGTAAACTCATAGTTCGCTACCTGTGGTCTAGCATTTGAAAGTGTCGCTATGAGTGTAGACTTACCCACATTTGGATAACCCACAAGCCCTACATCTGCGATGAGCTTCATCTCAAGTCTTATTTGTCTTGTTACTCCAGGAAGTCCTGGTTGTGCATAGGTAGGTCTTTGGTTAGAAGAAGACTTAAAGTGCATGTTTCCAAGCCCCCCTTTTCCCCCTTCTAAAAAGAGAATGACATCCCCATCATTTACCAAGTCCATAAGTTCTTCACCTGTCTCCATGTCTACAACAGTTGTGCCTGGTGGTACAGTGATAGTCAAATCTTGACCTTTACGACCATAACATTTTTTACCTGTTCCTGGTTGACCATTTTCTGCTTTCACATGCACACGTCCACGAAGAGCAGAGAGTGTATCGGTGTTGTTATCTACTTTAAAAAAGACTGCACCACCACGTCCACCATCACCACCATCGGGTCCACCATTTGCCACAAACTTCTCTGTCCAAAAAGAGATGGAACCAGCCCCACCTTTACCTGACGTTATCATCAGTTCTACACTATCTACAAACATCCATTACACCTTTACATCTATGAAAACTACTGTACTAAAGACAATAGTAAATTAATTACGTGATTATATCTAAATTGGAGGGGATTATTGCTATACTTTCTATGACTATGAACAAAAGGGTTATCTATGAGAACAACTTCATTATTTATACTCTCAACGACATTGTTACTTTTACAAAACTGTGGTGCTTCTAAAGTACCTGCTTCACAAGGTGGGTTTACACACAGTGGCATCTACTTTGGTAAACATTTTCCTGCTAACTATCAACAAGGTATCGTTGATGGGTGTACAACAGCAAAAGGTACATACAAAAAGTCACACAGACTGTTTAACACAAGCAGAGACTATAATAATGGATGGTTTTTAGGACGGAGTAAATGTAGACATTTGTTGGTTATTGAAAAGAATTAAAAAGAGAAATGGAAAAAAGAGTTAATCCGATAAATCAGATTAACTCTTGATAGTAAGACTATGCAGGTACTACAGAAACTTTTTTCTGTCTAGCAGTTCTATTATCGAACTTTACTACACCTTCAACAAGTGCAAATATAGTATGGTCTTTACCCATTCCTACACCATTACCTGGGTGAACTTTTGTTCCTCTTTGTCTGATAATGATGTTACCAGGAATAACTGCT
>JAMONG010000181.1 GCA_027066595.1 Sulfurovum sp. | reverse complement strand
AACAGTCATACACTTTTTTAAGTAAATTTCAAAGAGTGGGGTGATGAAACTGTGGTCAACATATTCATCTTGGTCTGTGATATAGAGTAGTTTTTGCATATAAAGTACCTCGTATCTTTTATTATAGTACTTTTGTGTTGAATATCTGTGTAATATTCTTTGGTTATAATGCTTCAAAAATATTTTGAGGAATGTATAATGGCACAATTTGATAACGTAACAGTAGAGATAGAAGGCAATAGTTATTTTGATGGAGCAGTCACAAGTAGAACAGTAAAATTTGCGGATGGCTCTAAAAAAACTTTAGGATTTATGTTGCCTGGGGAGTATGAATTTGGTACGGATGACGCAGAACTTATGGAGATAACTTCGGGGAATCTTGATGTGAAACTTCCTATGTCAAATGAATGGATAGCCATAAAAGGGGGAGAATCATTTGATGTTCCTGCAAACAGTAAGTTTCAAGTAAATGTAAAAAGTATTACGGATTATTGTTGTTCTTACCTGTAAAAGGGCTAACTTTTTTGAGTGCACAAAGAGTACACATTCATTTTGTATACTAGCGACATGAAAGAGGTAAAGAGGTTCCCCTCTCCCCTCCCTAAAACCTCTTACTCTTTCTAGATAGCTTTTTAAACTATATACACTATAGGCTTTCCCTAGTTTAAAGTGTTCACTTCCCCCTTTTTTACATTATTTTAAATGAAAAGCTATCTGTTCGTTAACACATAGGTAATACTTAAAGTGATATACTACTACATAAGAAAATGATATGCGTTTCCCCCTAGATTTAATCTCATGTCATTTTCTTACTTAATTTGATATACTACTTTTTTGCTCAAAATTTCCAATTATTAAATTCCATCTAAACATCAGCCAAGATGAGTATAATGTTTTTAATAAATTTGTATAGAATTATGATATGTAAGGTAACAAGATGGAACGTAAAAAAATATATAACCCAGAATCAGAAGAAAAGACGAGTGACCGTAAGATATTTGGTGGAAACCCTACTGGAATTTTTGAACTCAATGACATTAAATATCAATGGGCATACAACCTTTGGGAGATGATGCTAAATAACTCATGGTACCCAAAAGAGGTAGACATGACACGTGATGTGAATGACTACAAACACCTTACCCCTGCAGAAAAAGATGCTTATGATAAAGTCTTAGCACAGCTTATTTTTATGGATTCACTACAAACCAATAATATTATTGATAATTTAAATCCATTTATTACTGCACCTGAGGTAAACCTTATCTTGGTACGTCAAGCCTTTGAGGAAGCATTACATTCACAAAGTTATGCAGTGATGGTAGACAGTATCTCTACAAACTCTAAAGAGATTTATGAGCTTTGGAGAAGAGATATGAAGCTCAAAACAAAAAATGATGCCATCGCAAAAGTGTATGAAGAACTTTCTACAAACCCTAATGATACAAACATCGTAAAAGCCATGTTTGCAAATCAGATACTTGAGGGCATCTATTTCTACAGTGGATTTGCCTATCTCTATACACTTGCACGTTCAGACAAGATGCTTGGAACGGCACAGATGATACGCTTTATTCAAAGAGATGAGGTAACACACTTGCTACTTTTCCAAAACATGATAAATACCACCAAAAAAGAGCGTCCAGAGCTTTTTACTAAAGAGCTAGAAGAAGAAGTGTATCAGATGTTTAGAGATGCAGTAAAGCTTGAGAGTGAGTGGGGTGCATACATTACACAAGGACAGATACTAGGTCTTACAGATGACATCATAGCACAGTACATTCAGCACCTTGCAGATAAAAGACTACATGCTGTAGGTATGGAGAAACTTTACAATGTTGAACACCCTATTAAATGGGTAGATAACTTTTCACAGTTTAATGACCAAAAAACAAACTTC
>JAMONG010000180.1 GCA_027066595.1 Sulfurovum sp. | reverse complement strand
ACACCTGTATGGATGATGAGACAAGCAGGGCGTTACCTGCCAGAATATATGGCAGTGCGAGCAGAAGCTGGAAATTTTCTTAACCTTTGTCATGCACCTGAAAAAGCAGCAGAAGTAACTATTCAACCACTTGACATAGTTGGTGTAGATGCCGCTATCCTTTTCTCAGATATTTTAGTTATCCCTGATGAGATGGGTATGGACTTGTCTTTTGTTAAAGGTGAAGGTCCAAGATTTTCTGACCCACTTACAAGTCAAGCAGACTTAGACAGACTCATAGGTGGTGACGAAGCTGCGAGTAAACTTACTTATGTATTTGACACCATTAAGCTTCTACGTAAGCAGTTAGATGAAAGAGGCGACGAGATAGCTCTCATAGGCTTCACAGGAGCACCTTGGACACTGGCTACTTACATGATAGAAGGGCAAGGCACAAAGACCTATAACATTTGTAAAAAGATGATGTATTCTAACCCTGAACTTTTACATAACATACTTGCTAAAGTAACAGAAGTTGTAAAACTTTACATGGAAAAGCAGATAGAAGCGGGGATAGATGTCGTACAAATCTTTGACTCATGGGCAGCAGCGATAGAGCCAGGTAAATATGATGAGTTTTCATGGAAGTACATGGTTGAGATAGCTGACTACTTGAAGTCTAAGTACCCTGATACTCCCATCATCATGTTCCCTAAGGGAGTGGCATCGTTTATAGAACGTGGTCAAGTCTATGGTAATTTCGATGTTTTTGGTGTAGATTGGGGAACACCTATGGCTATGGCAAAAGAAAAACTAGGTGACAAATATGTACTCCAAGGAAATATGGAGCCATGCCGTTTGTATTCTAAAGAGGCAACAACGGCTTGTGTAGAAGCGATACAAGAGGTTATGGGTGGTAAAAGACACATCTTTAACCTTGGACATGGCATACTACCAGACGTTCCTGTAGAAAATGCAAAACACTTTGTATCTGAATGTCAGAGAGTCTCTGGTAAAAAATAGATGTCAAACATCATCTTTGGTCCTATCCATTCCAGACGTTTTGGTAAATCTCTAGGAGTTGACCTTAGCCCTGGTAAGAAGCAGTGTAGTTTTGACTGCCTCTACTGCGAACTAGACCCTGCCAAGACCATGGATAGCTATGATGATGTCGTGAGTGTAGAAGAGATAGCAAATGCTATTAAAACTGCACTCAAAGAGCATAAAGATATAGACTTCATTACCCTCACTGCAAATGGTGAACCAACACTCTACCCACACCTCTCCAAACTCATAGATGTTATCAATACCTTTAAAGGTGATACACGAACCCTCATACTCACCAATGCAGCCAATATTGATGATGTAAAGATACAAGATGCCTTACTTAAATTGGATGAGGTGAAACTCTCTTTAGATTGTGCCACACAGAAATGTCTACAAAAACTTGACCGTTCACATACGGGAATAGATGTTGAAAATATCAAGGCAGGGATGTTAGCATTTAAAAGTAAGTATAACGGCCCACTTATTATAGAAATACTCATCGTCAAGACTTTAAATGATTCAAAAGAAGAGATAGCGAAGCTAAATGAGTACCTACTTAAGCTAAAACCTACACGTATAGACATCGGAACAATAGACAGACCACCTGCATTTGATGTAAAGCCTGTAAGTTTTCAAGAGTTACTAGATATTAGCCATCTTTTTGACAGTTCTTTACCTATTTATATCGCTTCACGTAAAAAAGCAGATATATCAGCTTCAAATTATAGTAATGAAGATATTTTGGAGACATTATCCAAACGACCACTGACGAAAGAGGATATTGATGCTTTATGTGATGAAGAGAGTCAAAATCGCTTTAAAAAACTATTAGAAAAAGAAAAAATAAAGCCTGTTTCAACAAATGGTGTCATTTT
>JAMONG010000179.1 GCA_027066595.1 Sulfurovum sp. | reverse complement strand
TGCTCATTTAATTTATAGGAGCATTTTAGCAGAAAGTTTTTTTAATGTCAAGTATATCTATAGGTTTTATTAAAATAAATATAATTTTATTCTTTTTTTATGCTATACACACTCTATACACACTAAACAACTAAAATATATAAAACCCTATAGGAGAGAGAATGCGTACCCTACTTTTAGTACTACTTATGACATCTATCATGCAGGCTCAGAACATACAACAACTTGTCAATAAATCCCTAGCACAGCACCCTTCACTTAAAACTATCAAACATAGACTTTTAGCCATGGATGAAAAGATTTCTCTTTCACAAAACTTTGCTAACCCTGATGTTTCACTCACTATTAATGACATACAGTTTGGTGACCCGTTTAATAGAAGTATTGAACCCATGCAGTTTCAATCGATTAATTTTAAACAAAAATTTCCTTGGTTTGGTAAATTAGATGCAAGAAAAACCTACACTCAAGCACAAAAAAGTGTACTCTTTGACTCTTATGATGCTGCCAAAGTAAATTTAGCTAAAGAAGTACGTATGACTGCATATACCATTAAAGAGATTGAAACAAGAATTCATATCGTTCAAAAATATATAGACGTATCAAAACAAAATATCAAGCTCTATACTTCATATGCTTCAACAGAGAGTAAAAACCATACAAACAGTATGAATGCCTCTTTACTTTTAACCAAAGTCAAAATAAAAGAAGCAACCTACAAAGCTATACTTAAAAGTCAAAAAGCCAAACTAAAGTACCTTGTGCAGTCTAAGGTCAATCGTATTTCTAATAGACTAGTCATGAGAAAGCCAAGAAGTCTAAACTACTACCTTGGTAAGATTGACAATAATCCTATCTATAAAATGCATCTCTCTCAAAAAAATGTAGCCCATACCAACCAAGAGCTACTTGCACTTGACAGTACGCCAGACCCATACGTAAAGATAGGATATTTTAACCGTAATGGGTTTAATGACTATGCAAGTATCACTCTAGGTGCTGCCTTGCCCCTCTATGGAAGTGAAAAGCTTAAAACAGAAGCTGCACGCATAGAAGTTTTAGCTGCCCAGAGTGCATCGTTAGACTACAAATCATCACTGCAAAGTGAGATAGAAACGATGTATGCCAAGCTTATGGAAGCCTATACTATCTACAATATTTTAAACAAAGAGACACTTCCACAACTTGAACATATGTTTGAACTTACACAAGCGAGCATACAACAAGGAGGAGACCTCTTTACCTACACCAACTTACTTGAACAAAAACTAAACTTAGAAGAAGAGAGCATCTCTATCAAAGCAGAATACTTTAGAACGCAAGCCAAACTCAAATCACTCATAGGAGAACTTTAATGTATAAATATCTACTCATTGTACTACTACCTCTCACACTTTTAGCCCAAAGTGACATGAAATGTGAAGCGGGTAAATGTTCGGGAGGTAAAGAGATACCTCAAAAAGAAAATACTCAAAAGCATGTTGAAACCAAAGAACAGCCCATTATTAAAAGAGAGCATCAAAAACCTACGATAGAACAACTTTTTAATGTAAAAACCGTACAAGTCAAAGAGATAACGGTAGCAAAAGAGCAAGTAAACTATGGTTACATTGTGGCACAAGACTCTCTAAAAGTAGATGTCACAGCATGGTACTCAGGGTTTGTTAAAGAACTCTATGCGGATACACGCTATAAGCAAGTAACAAAAGGTGAGCCATTAGTTAAGGTTTACTCTCCAGAAGTCTACAAGGCAAAACAAGACTACCTAAACTCCATCAACTACAACAAAAGAACACCTATGCCTGAGATGTTGGAGAGTTCAAGAACCAAACTACGCCTACTTGGTGTAGATGAGAAAGAGATAGAAGAGATAAAGCGTAAAGAGAAAGCAGATGAATTTACAACGATTTATGCACCAATGAATGGATGGATTTTTAAAAAAGAGATTAATCAAGGTTCATCGTTTAACGCAAACAAAAGACTCTTCCAAATCGTAAACCTAAAGAGCGTATGGATGGAAGTCAAGCTTTTTCAGAATGAACTTAAAATGCTTGATAAGTTAGATAACTTCACGGTAAAAATAAAAGGTATTGAGAAAGTGTATGAAGCTAAAAAGTCTCTACTCTACCCTATGCTTAACCCTAAAGAAGCCACTGCTACCTTACGTTTAGAAATAGATAACAAAAATGGGGTTTTACAACCTGGTATGTATGCAAAAGTGCATGCTTCAGCAACATCTAAAAGTCGCATAGTCATTCCTCGCACTGCTGCCATACGTAAAAGTGGTAGATGGTATGCATTTTTAGCCACAGAGTTTAAGGGTGAATATGAACCTATACAGATAGAACTTAAGCCACTGGACAACCAATATTATGAAGTCATCAAAGGACTTCATACTGGTGACAATATCGTCAATAATGCATTATTTATGATGGATTCTGATGCACAAATTAATTCGATATATTAAGGGGTTAAAATGATTGAAAAACTCATAGCATTTTCCATACGTAATCGTTTTGTCATTTTGATGATAACCCTTTTTACTATACTAGGGTCTATTTGGGCAATGAAAAATACCCCTCTTGATGCCCTACCTGACCTCTCTCCTCCACAAGTTATCGTTCAAGTTACATGGAAAGGACAAAGTCCAGAAATCATAGAAGACCAAGGAACATACCCCTTAGTCTCACAGTTTTTAGCCATCTCAAACATTGAGACAGTACGTGGTTTTTCTACCTATGAGAATGCCCTTATCTACATCATCTTTAAAGAAGACACAGACCTCTACTGGGCTAGAAGCCGTGTCTTAGAACAGCTGGCATCCATACAGAGCCAACTTCCTGCCAACATGGAAGTAGCCCTTGGACCAGATGCATCAGGTGTGGGTTGGGCGTATGAATATGCACTTACCTCACAGACAAAAACACTCTCTGAACTTAGAACACTACAAGATTACTACTATAAGTATGCCCTTATGGGTGTAGATGGGGTTTCTGAAGTGGCAAGTATCGGTGGATTTGTTCCTACATACCAAATAACGGTAAATAACGATGCTTTGGTTCAATACAACCTTTCCATCAAAGATATTTCCAAAACATTGAAAAATAACAACAATGACACAGGGGGACGTATCGTCATACAAAATGGATATGAGTGGATGGTACAAGCAAAAGGCTACATCAAAGACTTAGATGAGATACGTAAACTTGTAGTCACAAGCAAAGGGGGTGTACCACTTACACTAGAACAACTAGGACGTGTCGAGATGGTACCAGGAGCTAGGAGAGGTATGGCTGACCTTAATGGTGAGGGGGAAGTTGTTGGCGGTATCGTTATGATACGTTATGGTGAAGATGTCTATGCTGCTATTGGGCGTATCAAAGCTAAAATGGCAGAACTTGATGTAGAGGGAGTAGATGTTGTCACCACCTATGACCGTTCAGGACTCATAGAAAAAGCAGTCAGTACCTTACAAGTGACTCTGCTTGAAGAGAGTGTGATTGTTATCATTATTATTGGTCTATTTCTCATGCACTTTAGGTCTACATTTATTATGCTTATCGTTTTACCACTTACCATTGCTTTACCCTTTTTACTGATGAAACTCTTTGGTATTGGCTCAAATATCATGAGTTTAGGAGGTATAGCCATAGCCATCGGTGCGATGGTAGATGCCTCCATCGTCATGATAGAAAATGCCCATAAATCCATACACAAAGAAGAAGCGGTTAAAGGTAGAGAACTTACCAATACAGAGCGTATTACTGTCATTACACATTCTTCTCAGCTTGTGGGTCGTCCTATCTTCTTTGCTCTAGCCTTGGTTGTGGTCTCTTTTTTACCTATCTTTGCACTCTCTGGTCAAGAAGGATTACTCTTTTCTCCTCTGGCATTTACCAAAACCTTTGCCATGACTGCAGGTGCCATACTCTCTATAACCCTAGTGCCTGTACTCATGATATTTTTTGTCAAAGGTAAAATTATTCCTGAAAATAAAAACCCAATTAACCGTTTTTTCATTTGGCTCTATCATCCTATCTTGGTGTATGGTTTAAAATTAAAATATCTAGTCATAGTACTCTCCATCGGTGCATTGGCTTATGCTGTGCCACTCTACCAAAAACTCAACTGGGAGTTTATGCCTATGCTAAATGAACAAACTGTGATGTATATGCCTGTGACACCCTATGGAATAAGTGTTGACCAAAGTAAAGCCCTCACTCAAAAGACAAGTAAAATAATCAAATCTTTCCCTGAAGTTGAAACGGTCTTTGGTAAAGGTGGACGTGCAAATTCTGCTACTGACCCTGCACCACTTGGAATGATAGAGACGATTATCACCTTTAAGCCAAAGAGCCAATGGAGAGAGGGGATGACCCATGAAAAGCTTATGAAAGAGATGGAAGAAGCGTTGCAAGTACCAGGTCTAGTAAATTCATGGACCTACCCTATACGAGGTCGTATAGATATGCTTCTGTCTGGTATCCGCACCCCTATAGGTATAAAACTCTATGGTAAAGATGCGGAGGGGCTACAAAAAGTAGCGTTAGAAATAGAACATAAACTCCGTGACCTAAAAAGTACCCAATCTGTTTTTTCAGATCAAGCAAGTGCTGGTTTTTTTATAGATATAAACATAGATACAGAGGCACTACAACGCTATAACATCTCTAAAAACCTTATACATGAGTACACCTCTGCAGCTATTGGTGGTAAGAAGATTACTACCATGTATAAAGGTTTAGAACGTTATCCTATCGCTTTGCGTTTTGAAGAAGAAGAACGTCGTAACCTAGATAACATACGTAACATTCAAGTCAAAACCCCACTAGGTTTTGTGCCCCTTTCCACTTTTGCTAAAGTAGAATACCGTGAGAGTGCTTCGGTCATAAAATCTGAAATGGCAACACCTGTCACCTTTGTCTATATTACACCACAAGTGGGTATCACTGCTACGAAGTATAAAGAAGAAGCGATGAAAGTACTAAAAGATTTAAAACTACCATCAGGGTATTACATTGAGTGGGCAGGACAGTCTGAGTACCTAGAATCAGCCATGAAAAAAATCGTTTGGATTGTCCCCACAGTCCTACTTGTTATCCTATTACTTATCTACTTTGCACTGAAGGTAATCACACCAACATTTATTGTCTTTTTTACCCTACCCTTTGCACTTTTAGGTGGTCTAGTCTATATAGATATGTTAGGCTTTTCCATGAGTATTGCTGTCATTGTAGGGTTCTTGGCACTGCTTGGAGTGGCTGCTGAGACTGCCATTGTGATGATAGTTTACCTACAAGAGTCTGTACAAGAATCAAAAGAAAAAGAGGGAGAAAACTTTGATTTCAAACATCTAAATGATGCTATTTATGAAGGAGCTGTTCAAAGGGTTCGACCTAAACTTATGACTGTCTTTGCTATCTTGGCAGGTCTACTTCCTATTATGTTTACTACTGGTGTGGGTAGCGAAGTGATGCAACGCATTGCTGCCCCTATGATAGGTGGTGTGGTAAGTTCTGCTATACTTAGCCTCTTACTTATACCTATATTTTATGAGCTTTATGAAAAAAATCAACTTAAAAAAAGAAAGGCTATTTAAATGAGATTTACCAAATTTTTATTCCTAAGCAGTACCCTACTGCTTTTGAATGCTTGTACAGGAGAAAAACAAAAAGAGTCCATCACAGAAGGTGGCATGAAATGTGGTGCAGGTAAATGTGGTGCGAGTATGGTAGATGGTTCTGCTGTACTTGTAAAAAAGAAGATGAATATACTCAATCAACTTAAAGAGGATGATACCAGACGAGAGTGTGTACTAGATGCTAAAACAACCAAAGCACTTTATGACTGCGTAAGGGTCGAAGAGACAGGAAGACTAAGTACAAAATGTTCTTCTGACAATACAAAAAAGCCAGAAGCTATGAAATGTGAGACAGGAAAATGTGGGAGTGCCATGGTAAAAGAAGTGCCTAAAAAAGTGATAGATAAAAAAATAGAAAATAGTATGAAATGTGAAGCTGGAAAATGTGGGAGTAGTATGTAACAACACCCAAGAAAAACTTGGATGTTAAAGTATTAACACGCTGGTTCGTTACCTGTATCAGATGCATACTCATTTGCAAATTCAAAAAGATGTGGTGTCCACTTCTCTTTGTATGTCTCTAACGTTGGACAAAATTCTTTTATTTTCGCTTCAAATGTACCTGCTTTAAAAGCTGTTTGCCATTCTGCTTGTTTAAAAGCTGCTGCAAATTCTGCACCCGTTTTATCAGCACACTGACCTTTAATTTTTTTAGAATAAATCTTTTGACCTTTGTTAATGCTTCCTGCGTTTGCTGCAGTTGTTAGCATTGCAAATCCAAAAAGAGCTGTAAGTGCTAATTTAGTAATGTTTTTCATAAAATATCCTTTAAATATAATATTAAGTTTACAATATTATAAGTTTTAATAAAAAAAACTTATAATCTTATTTTTGACAAAAAAAATAGGTACAGGGTCGAAACCCTGTACCTAAAAGATAGAAATAAAAACTATTTCATTCCTGCAATATGTGCAGCAACTGCTTTGATAGTAGCTTCATCCATAGATGCAACTTGACCTTTCATAAGACCACCCATACCATGTAAGTTAAGTGTACCAGCTTTATAACCATTAAGTTGCTCAACAGTTTTTGCAGCATCTTGACCTGTAATGATTGCAGATTTTCCTAGAGCTGATTTTTCTCCATTTGCACCATGACAACCAACACATTTAGCGTATGCCGCAGCACCGTCAGCCATAAGTAGTGTAGATCCTGCAAGTAACATTGTGATTGCTAATTTTTTCATTGTAATTCCTTCAATTTTATTTAATTTGTTTTATTGATGATAAATTAATTCTATCATCAATCTCTCTGATTTTGTTCAGTGCAAAAATAATATAGTGATTTAACTTAATACTATATTAAATTATTAACAACTAGGTACGTTCCCAGAATCTTTTGCATACTCATACGCAAAATCGTATACATCGGGAACATATTTTGCTTTCATTTTTTTCAACTTAGGACAGATATTCATTGTCTCTTCAGCAAATTTTCCCGCTTCGTTAATCTCTTCCCACTCATCTTGTGTATGTTTATGAGCAAATTTTGCTCCAGAAAAACCACACGCAGCTTTAAGCTTTTTGAGGTAAATTTTTTGACCTTTTTTTACATCTGCCGTTGCTGTTGCAGTAAAAAGTGTCATTCCAAGTAAAGTAGCAACTGCTAATTTAGTTATTGTATTCATTTCTTTTTATCCTTTTTAATTTAGATGATGTATCATAGCATGTAATTGTGAATGTATTGTGAAATTATTGATGAAATATGAAGCAGTCTATAGATAACTGCTTCAAGAAGTTACTCTTTTGCTAACACGCTAACACTTAGGTACAACACCATCACTGGCATACTTATAGGAGAACTCATAGACATCTTCCCACCAAGCATCTTTAATCTTTTTTAGTTTTAATTTAGGACATATTTTTTTTGTCTCTACTTTAAACTTACCCTCTTCCCAAATCTCTTCCCATTCATCTTGTGAGTGATGTCTTGCAAACTTAACGCCTGAAAACCTACAATATTTACGAAATTTCTTCTTAAATATTTTTTGCCCTTTACTTGCACCCGCCGTTGCAGTCGTTGTAAAAGTCACCATTGTCAGTGTTATGACGAAAAATGCTACCAACAGTTTTTTCATGTTCATTCCTTTTATAATTATCCTTGTCCATTAAGGTAGCTTATATTCTACTTACTTCAACTTGTCAAAAACCTTAAACTTATCCCAGTAGATATTTAAAGCTTCATCTATTTCATCGCTAGAGAGTATCGTTTTTTCTTTGATACCATAATTATCGATAAATAAGTTTGACATCACAGAGATATGTTTTGAAGGGTATTCTAAATAGTGTTTTAACCCTGCTTTCATATTTTTTTCTCCTCCATACACAAGAAGATAATTCATAAACATACGTTGAAGCGAAGTAGGCAACTCTTTATGACAACCTACACAATTACGTTCATAAATATTTTGTGCAAAAACACTAGCATTCAATAAGAAGAAAACAATTAGAGACTTTACCATCGTAACACCATTGCTGTTCCCTCCCCTTTTTTAGAATCTACTTTTATCGAGATATGATACTCATCAAGTATTGTTTTTACGATACTCAACCCAACACCAAAACCACCCTCGGAGTCATTGAAACGTAAATACCTGTCAAACATAAAAGGTATTTTTTCTTCATCTATACCTATACCTGTATCACGTATTTGTAACTCACCTTGAGAAAGTTTTATCTCTATCATACCATTACGTTTATTGTATTTAATAGCATTCGAGATGAGATTATCTATCACTCTTGTAATCTTTCTTCTATCTGCATAAAGTGTTGCTTCTTCTAATGCTAGATGACATTGAAGTTTTTTTGATTGTGAGAGTATACTAAAATACTCTGCTCTATTTTCTATGAGAGATTTTAATTCTATAGACTCATCATTATTAGATTGTTCTTGTTCTAGTGTGAGATAGGTTAAATCTTTATAAAGTAAGGAAACGGTCATTGCTGCAATATTGATACGGTTTAACTTTGTAATATTTTTTTCTACCATCACCTCTTTATCCATCATCTCTATATTGGCAAGTATTGCAGAGAGAGGTGTGTTAAGTTCATGCGTGGTGTCTTTTATAAACCTGTCTAAAAGTACGATAGAATCACGCATAGGCTTTAAAAACAACCTAGCAAGATAGAGTCCAAAAAGCATAAAAAAGAAAAAGGAAAATACCCCATACCCAACAATATTTTTCCAAATGTCACTTCTCCAAATACCATCGTCCTCTACTTCAATAACCAAATATTTTGTTCCTAGATAAAAGTCATCCAAGCTCTTGACAAAATGAATATGATTATCTATAAGGTAAATACCCTCATCAAAATGCACCTCTTCATCATCAAGAAGTGAAAAGATTTGCATATATTCAAGGTCATAAATGGCAGACTTGAAACGTGCATCACGTGGATACTCTCTACGTTCATCAAAAAAATGGTGTAGCACCTTTAATCTTTTTGTTTGTATATAAGCATATTTGGAAAGTGTCGCACGTTGATCTGCAAGCATCAATTTTTCTTGGCTTTGATAGTAGTATATTGCCAATAGGGCTATCAGTAAGAAAGCTAAAGTAGCATAGAGTGCCAAAAATCGGAAGAGAGACTTTTTTTCACTCCCCAGTAACGAATTTGTAACCTTGTTTTTTGATACTAACAATACGTTCCTTCCCTAT
>JAMONG010000178.1 GCA_027066595.1 Sulfurovum sp. | reverse complement strand
ATTATTTTGTAAAAACCAGCTTGGTGGAATATGGATTGTATCATGAGACAGTATGGAAGTTAGATAAACATACCCTTACTCTAGGAGGTGAGCTAAAAAGTGTTAACGCCCCTACAAAAGTACATGCCAATGCCCCTGCCGATACGGATGCAAGTCAACCCATATCACAACAAGAGGTAATAGATATAGATAAAACTTTTAAAGCCAATGAGTATACCCTTTTTGCCCAAGATATATGGGATATAACACCACAAGACCATTTTCGTTATGGTGTGAGAGCATGGAAAACTGATTTTCAAAACTTTGGTTCAGGGGTAGACCCACGTTTTGCGTATGTACATGATTTCTCTAATGATTTTATTGTCTCGGCATCTGTGGGTAGATACTCACAACGCCCTTCGATGCTTAGAATCATAGAAGGGTTTGGAAACCCAAATATAGACACACAAGAATCATCAGACCATTATACTTTAAGTTTTCAAAAAGTATTTTCAGATGAGTCATCATTAACTATTGAACCATTTTATAAAAAGTTTAAAAATTTAGCTATTGTTGATGATCTTACAAATTATGAAGCCATAGGTAAAGGAAAAGCATATGGTTTAGATATTACATATAAGAAAAAGATAGATGATTTTAACCTTATGGTAGCCTATTCGTATGTGAATGCCAAAAGAGAACTCACTACCAAAAGTAACAAACAATATAGTTTTGAGGGAGATGTACCCCATACGCTTCAAATGAGTCTCAATTATCATTTTTGGAAAAATTGGAGAGTCTCTACTTATGCTAAGTATGCTTCAGGTACGCCCTATACTCCTATCATTGGTACCAATACTTACACCTATAAAGGTAAAGAGTATGTGAGTCCAGTGTATGGTAAACCCTATAGCAAACGCCTAGATGCAAACTATGATTTAGATATACAAATAGGTAAAACTTACAAATACGATAATGACAGAAGTTTTGAAGTTTATTTGGAACTTATGAATATCAATGCACTCTTTAAAAAGAATGTCTCGGGTATAAAATATAATGATAAATATGAAGAAGATGGTAGCTATGAATCATTAGGTTTCCTACCTGCTTTACACATGACTTATAGGTTTTAGCTTTTAAGCTTATACCCAACACCTGAGACATTTTCTATAAAATCCCCAATCAATTTTTTTCTAAGCCCACGCACCAAAGAGCGTAGGGCATCCATGCTCATACCTTCGTATGCCCAGATGAGATGTTCTATCTCTTTGTAGGTGATGGCTCGTTGTCTGTTCTTTACTAAAAAATCAAAAAAGAGTCGTTCATTATGTGTGAGTTTGATGGGTTGTTTGTTTATGATGAGTGTTTGGTTGAGGCTATCATAAGTGGCATGTGCATCTAAGTGTAGATGTGTTTCATTGTTTGCTATTAATGACTCACACGCCATGCCAAGTGCTTCTGTAAGCTTGTCTGATGTGATGGGTTTTACGATGTATTTTATGAGTTGTAGCTCTACTGCTTTAAGAAGGTACTCCGTTTTTGTGTGAGCAGTAGCTAAGATGATAGGGGTTTTTTTATCTTTTTTACGCACAGCAGTAGCAAACATCAAGCCATCCATTTTTGGCATACTAATATCACTAATGATAATGTCAGGCTTATGTTCTTTGTATATATTAAGACCCTCTTCACCATTTTTTGCTTCTAGTACTTTATGGGCATATCTCCCTAGGTATTCGACTGCATTTTGTCGTATGAGAGGTTCATCTTCGATATAGAGTATCGTCTGTTTTTTTAGCATATCTAAAATCATATGTTCATTGTAGTATCTTTTCTATTTAAGATATATGAGATTCAAATTTTGAGACGTTTTTATCGTCTCTGGACAAAACTTAAAAAATAGACTTAAGTAGAGTAGATAACTTTTAACTCCAAAGGGTATAATATATCCAATAAAATGTTTTAGGAGAAACCTGTGAATATTGCAGATATTAAAAAAGAGTTAAGTGGTGACGAAAAAGTACTAGAGAGTGCTTTTAAATTAGAAACACTCTATAAAAAACATAAGTTTAAATTGTGGGCTATTGTAGTGGCACTTGTAGTCTTTTTTGGTGGTAAAGCCATTCAAGAGAGTATGCATGAAGCCCAACTAACAAAAGCAAATGAAGCTTTTTTAGTCTTACAAAAGAATCCTACAGATGAGGCATCATTTAAAATACTTGAAGAAAATAACCCAGCACTTTTAGAACTTTTTTTCTATTCTCAAGCAGTAAAAAATAAAGATACAAAAACATTAGAACGATTGAGTAGTAGTAAAAACAGTGTGATAGCTGATGTGAGCCGTTATACTTCAGGGGTACTCAATAAAAAACCAGTTGATTCTGTACTTTATAAAGAGATGGCACTGTTTGAAGAGGCTTATGTTGCTATAGGTGCAGGAGATGCAAAAACAGCTAAAGCAAAGTTAGAGCTTATAGATGAACGTTCACCACTTGCTGTGATAACAGGGTTTCTTAAGCACTCTATTATAAAGGCAAATTGATGAAAAATTTACTATTTATATCATCATTACTGTTAGCATTTCTCTTTTCAGGGTGTAGTTCTAAAAAATATTTTGAACCAGAAAAGACATTTTCTGCCTCTTCTGCTTCTCAATCTTCAGGTGCTAACATCGTAGACCTTAGCCGTGATGGTGGTACACTTAGTAATGGAAACTATCTGGGTAAAGCAGGTATCAATAGTATCAACCTTGGTGAGGGCTATAGATTTTTAAATGAGAGTAAGGCGTATGTTCTAGCAGCTAACCCTGAAGGTATTTTAAAAGTGATAGATAAAAAGAGTAAAAAATCTGTGCGTGCAGTCTCTCTTCATACACCTGTCGTGTCAGCAACCATTAAAAATGGTGTCATTGCATATATCTTAAATAATAATACCTTTGGTATTTACTTGATGGGAGATAACAGAAAAATCGTTGAAAATCGTTCTGAAAGAACCTATGCCATTGATACTAGAGCAGCAAGCCCAATGTTTATCGAAAATTTAGTTGTAATGCCAATGCTTGATGGTAAACTGATTATCATCAATATTGCAGATACTGAAAATGCAAAAGTAGTTTACATCTCTAGCGAACCAGCATTTAATAATGTAATCCATCTTTCACGTATGGGCAATACGATGGTGGCTGCTACGCCTAAAAGACTGATTACTTTAGGTGGTGAGGGTAAGTTAGAATATAGAGCCAACATTTCTGAAGTAGCAGTTGATAAAAATAGAATTTATCTCTTTACAAAAGAGGGTAAAATAGTAGCCCTTAACAGCCAGTTAGAAGTGTTAGGAACAACAAAATTTAAATTTGCACACTATGCAGTAGGTACTGCATTTGGTGGTAGAGTGTATGCTCTAGATCAACAAGGTTCACTTATCGTACTTAACAAAGACCTAAGTAAATCTAAGATTTACGACTTAGGTGCAGTAGGCGAACCAGCGTTTATTACGGGTACAAAACTTTACAAAGATGGTAAAGTCATAGAACTCTCAAAATTAGGTTATGAGTAAGAGTAATTTACTTACAGCCTTTGAAGAGTATCTCAGTGTCACCAAGGCACTAGATACTCTGACTATCTCTTCTTACATTTCTGACCTTACTCAACTCGAAACTTTTACTAAAAAAGTACTCACTAAACTTGATACTACTGATGTGCTAAAGTTTTTAGCAAGTTTTGAAAACAAGCGAACACTTAACCGTAAACTTTCCTCGATTAATGCTTTTTTTGCTTTTTGTCATAAGCAAGATTTTGTCCATGAAAAAATCAAAATTCCCATGGCAAAAGTACCTAAGAATTTACCAAAATATGTAAGTAACGAAGAGATACTTGATGGGCTAAACCTTATAGATAGAAGTACCCTCATAGGGCTTCGTGACTATGCGTTGATACTTTTTCTCTATGCAAGTGGATGTCGTATCTCAGAAGCGTTGTCTGTACAACGTGCAGACATCGTAGAAGGATGGCTAAAGATTCGTTTTGCCAAAGGTGAAAAAGAGCGTGTTGTACCTTTAGCACCTGTAGCGACACAAGCCTTAGAACGTTACCTAAAAGAGCAAGACATCTCCAGCCCTTACATATGGCTCAACTACAGAGGTGAACAGCTAAGTCGCATAAGTGCATTTAAGATAGTCAAAAAGTATTTGGGTGTGTCACCCCATGTGCTTCGTCACTCTTTTGCCTCTTCTCTCATCATAGGTGGGGCAGACTTACGTGTGGTACAAGAGTTACTAGGACACGCTTCATTAGAGACCACACAAATTTATACGCATATTCAAAAACAAAACCTAGCAGATACGATGAATGCGTATCATCCACTTAAAGGTGCATCATGAAACAAATCGTAGAACAAATGAACAAAAAAAATATCATATGTAAATCGTTAGAAGAGGTACAGCCTAAAGAGTTAGGTTCGCGTAAAAAGGTAGAACTTTATGTGGGTGTGGATCTAAAAGGGTACTATTGTCTCATGGTGAAACTGGTAAAAAAAAGTAGGGTTTTACGTAAGGAAGCTACGGAACTTATGTTACTTCATGAAAAGATACAAACATATAAAGATACACAAATTACAAAAAAATATATTTGGATTGAAGCACCACTTTGTTCTAAAGCTAAAGCATTGCTAGAAGAAAATAAGTGGAAAGTCTATCATCAAGTATCTAAGGGTGTAAGTGATGAATAATATTTTACTTGCTGACATCGGTAATACCCATTTTCATATCTATAATGGTAAAGAAGTAGTGCATCTATCTTATGAGGATGCTATAGACAAATATACCCATAGTGATATGTGTTATATCTCTGTTAAACATGCACTAGGAGAAAAAATAGAACATATTAAAAATTGGAAAAATATTTCTTCTGCACTTTTGATAGAAGGAGAATATGAGACTATGGGGGTAGATAGAAAAGCACTTTGTCTTAGTCATCAAAATGGTCTATTTGTAGATGCAGGTTCGGCTATCACTGTGGATATTGTAGAAGAGAGTATCTATACGGGAGGCTATATTTTCCCTGGTATTCAAGCGATGTTGAAAAACTATAGAGATATATCCTCTGCTTTAGATGTAGAGCTAGACAGAAGTATTGACTTAGATAGACTTCACTTTACAACAAAAGAGCAGATAAGCTATGGTATAATCGCGTCTATAAAAGCACTTATAGATAAGCATGGTAAGGGTAAAAAACTCTACTTTACGGGTGGAGATGGAAAATTTTTATCTACATTTTTTGAGGGTGCTATCTATGATGAAACATTGGTCTTTCAAGGTATATTGAAGACACTCAAGGATAAAGAAATATGTTAACAGTAGCACTTCCAAAAGGAAGAATAGCAGAACAAACGCTAGAGATATTTGCAGAGATTTTCGGTGGAGAGTTTAAGTTTGAGGGTAGAGAACTGATACTTGATATGGGAGAGTTTCGTTTTTTAAATGTACGTAACCAAGATGTACCAACCTACGTAGAGCATGGTGCAGCGGACATTGGTGTGGTTGGGTTAGATGTGATTACCGAAAAAGAGTTAGACATCATCCAGCTTCTCGATATGCAGTTAGGTAAGTGTAAAGTAGCCATCGGTATTAAAAATGAAGATGAACTTGACTGGTCACGTCCTAACATCAAAGTGGCAACAAAAATGGTAAATATTACCAAAGCTTACTTTGCGAAGAAAGCTGTCGGTGTTGAAGTGGTAAAGCTTTATGGTTCTATAGAACTCGCTCCCCTTGTTGGGTTGGCAGATGCTATCGTAGATATCGTAGAAACAGGTTCAACCATGAGAGAAAATGGGCTTAAAGTGGCTGAAGATATTATGGATTCTTCTGCACACCTCATAGCCAATAAGAATAGTTTTTATGCTAAAAAATCAGAGATACTGTCACTGTATGAAAAAATAAAAACTGTTGTAGAAAGCCGTGGCTAATAACGCTACAAACTCCCTTGACCTCTACGCAAAAGTAGAGGACTTACTTGGTGTCAAAGAGGCTGCTCCTAGCCTTTATGCACATTATCTTCTTTTTTTAAATCCTATAGATTTTGAAACACTGCTAGATGTCGGTTGTGGCTCTGGAGATTTTTTAGTTCAGATGAAACAAGCCTTAGATATACCGAGGGTAAAAGGTATTGATTTAAGCCCTTTAATGGTGTCTAAAACAAGAGAACTTAACATTGATGCAGAGTCTATTAACCTTTGTGAGTTAGAGGGTAAATATGACGTGATTACGGCTGTATTTGATATGTTGAATTATCTAACTCCTGAAGAACTTAAAACATTTTTGCTTTGTGTCAATGAACATCTAAATGTCGGTGGTATTTTTCTTTGTGACATCAATACTTTATATGGTTTTGAAAATGTAGCAGTAGGTTCTTTCATTGTAGATGATGATGAGCGTTTTTTAACTGTTGATAGTGATTTTGAAGAAGGTGTGTATAGTGCTGAGTTTACACTTTTTGAAAAAGAGAATGATGTTTATAGAAAATCACAAGAGACCATTAAGCAGTACTATCATAGTGTTGAAGAGTTAGTAAAATATTCTGCGTTAGAACTTTTAGTTAATGATGATGTGAATTTATATGATTTTGATGAAGCGGATAAATGTTTTGTTGTGTTAGGAAAGTAGGGGTCGATTTTATATCGACCCTTAGGTAAAATAGTCTACGACTATCTTACATTTTCAAAAGGATTTTCTACAACATTCTTTCTATCTACGATGTAAGGAATAAGTGCTGTTTGTCTCGCTCTTTTGATAGCTACAGTTACTAGCTCTTGGTGACGTTTACAGTTACCTGTAAGTCTTCTAGGCATGATTTTAAATCTTTCACTAAGTGAAAATTTAAGACCACCTAGGTCTTTATAGTCAATAAACTCAACTTTTTGTTCACAATATTTACAAAATCTCTTTTTGAACTTTCTTCTTTCTGCCATAATTGGTCCTTTTGGTTTAGTAGCCCATGTGATTTGATGTATTTAAAATACATATAACAATGAGCAAGAATTTTAAAGCAGTATAATACAAAAAAATCACTTTCATTTTTCTTAAAAGTCTGTGAAGCTTTGTGTATACTTCAATGATGGTAAGTTACCATGAAAATATGTTAAAATGAATCCTAATTTAATTATGGATAGGAAATATTTTGAAAATAGCAGAAAAAAAAGCATTAAAACGAGAATCTATTATCCAAACAGCTTTACAACTTTTTTCTACCAATGGCTTCCATAAAACAACCATTCCAGATATCGCTACAAAATTGCAAATGTCTGTGGGGAATTTATATAATTACTTTTCATCTAAAGATATATTGGCACAAGAGATTATCAAATATACCTCTGAAGCACTAGGTGAAAAGATACGCATGGTCAATATGTCTGAAGCTACAGCAGAGGATAAAATACATCAAATAGTGACCATCTATTTTACGATGGCAGAGGAAAAACCTGAGATGATTGAGTATTTTTTACGTGTTTATCTCTCTAACCGTGAAGTGTTTTCTGATGGATGTGAGGGGATGGTGTGTGTTTCTGGATTCATTACAGAGATTATGATTTTCTTTGATGACTGTGTGGCATCAGAAGAGCTTCGTAACCAAGATTTTTTCTCTGCATTTGGGTTGTTTATGGGCTATTTAGGCGGTATGGTCTTTCTTAAGGGAGAGCATGTGTTGCCCAAAGAGATAGCATTTTATATCGATGATATTTCTCGTAACATTTATAATGCACTTAAGGCATAAAGATGCCTAAAAAGTCCAAAGTAAAACTTCTTTGGCTTCAAGCTATTACTTGTAATGGCAATACACACTCTTTTCTAAACCATCCTGACCTCTTTTCTATACTTTCACACTTTGAAGTGGTACATCACCCCACACTTGAAAGTGTTTATACGATGCAAGATGTGATAGCAGGAACTGTACCTTGTGATTTACTCATCTTAGAAGGCTCATTTATCCAAAGTGGATTTTTAAAAGGAGGGGTAGAAGTTTCACAGCTCATTGAGACTTATGCGAAGAGGGCTAAATATATTGTCTCCGTAGGTACATGTGCTACATTTGGAGGGATATTTAAACAAAAAGACCCTGAAAATATTTCAGGTTTTGCTTTTGACTTAGAAGAAAAAACATCTCGCTATAAAATGTATGCAACAAAACTCATCTCTTTACCTGGCTGTCCTATACACCCAAAGTGGCTCTCTTATGTTTTGTTGATGATTGCCAATAAAAACAAGATTGCTATAGACACCTTACATCGTCCTGTGGAACTTTATGGTTACACAGTACATACAGGATGTACGCGTAATGAGTACTTCGAGTGGAAAATAGATGCAAAAAACTTCGGACTCAAAGAGGGCTGTCTCTTTTACGAACAAGGGTGTCAAGGACCTTACACACGTGGGAGCTGTAACAAAATACTATGGAATGACACAAGCTCTAAAACACGTGTAGGTACACCATGTTTTGGCTGTACAGAGCCTACTTTTCCTCAAAAGTCACTCTTTAGAACCAAAACCAATATGGGCATCCCTGCTAAAATGCCACTGGGTGTACCTAGACGTGCATATTTGACACTTACAGGAGTGGTGAAAAGTTTTAAAATTAAACGCTTTTCAGAAAAATTGATGGAGTATGATAGATGAAATTATTTATAATTTCAGTATTGTATGCATACAATACTTTAGTGAGAGGAATTTTTGAAGAAGCTTTGCTTTGCCAAAAAGGAGACATGTCATTATGAAAAAAATTCAAATCAAACAACTCATAGAAAAAATAGAAGGTGAGGCAGAACTTGATTTTACTTTTAATGAGGGGCTGATAGAAGATGTCAAGATAAACTTTGGTTTTTACAGAGGGATAGAAGAGATACTTAGAGGTAAAGAGGCTAGGGATGCTTTGGTGATTACCCCTAGGGTCTGTGGCATCTGTAACCATGCGCATCTGCTTACTGCTGTACGAGCCATAGAAGATGGTTATGAAAATGCAGGACTAAAAGTCAACCTCTCTTCCAAAGCCAATGATATTCGTGAATTTACACTTGCATGTGAACTCATACAAAACCATATAAAATGGTTCTACATGACCATTTTCCCACAGTTAGAAGCCTATATCCATCAACTAAGTGACGAGAATTATGCGATAAAAGCAAGCTATTTGGCATCTACCATTACTAAAGCACTGGCTATTTTCGCAGGACAATGGCCTCATTCAAGTTATGCTGTACCAGGAGGCATCACTTGTGACCCTACACATTTAGATGTGATGCAGGCACAAAGCCTTTTAGATGAATGTATTACCTTTTTTGAACAAGTGGTGACAGGTATGAAG